>SLSR01000237.1 GCA_007130365.1 Lentisphaeria bacterium | reverse complement strand
GATCAACTGCGGATCATACAACCGCCGCCGCAACAGGCGGCGGTTGACCGGCGGGAACTCGGGCATCACCGGGTCAATGTTCCGGTAGGCCTCCGAAAAGGGAATGTCGCGAATTTGCGACAATCGCATCGCTCGAATGCGGCGATAATCGTCGGTCACGGTGCCCAGAACCGCCAGCGACTCCTCGTAGAGGTCGACAATTTCATGCCCCGCCTGGCTTTCCCGTTCCGGGTCGAACCCGGAATTCAATTCTCCGAAGCATGGCAGGATACCGCAGAGCAACAGCGAAAAGAAGACGCACACCTTCATGATGATTCCTCCGCTTCCGCTTCAGATGTTCGTTCTTGCACAAGCGCGCGGGCCTGTTCGATCATCCCGCGTTGCCGTTCGTGCAGACGGGTCTGCACCTCAAGCACCTCGGCCAGGGCTGACTCCAGGCGCGCGGAGCGTTCGGCGATTTGCGATTGCAGCCGCTCGACTTGTTCCAGGACATTGTCCCGCCGATTCACAGGTCCCGACAAATCACGTTCGGCCCGCTCCACGCCGGCCTCCGCGCGTCGAACCTCCCGCCCCCGACCGTCATGCTCCAGATACCGTTCCAATTCCTCCATGCGCTCCCGGGCCTCCCGCAGCCTGTCCTGATCCGCGTCCCCCGCGTCCACGACCGCCTTCAGCTTTTCCAGTTCGTCCCGGGCGCCCTGATGCTCAGCCTGAACATTCGCGACATTTGCCTTCCGTTGCGCCACTTTCTCCTCCTCCTCCGCGACCTTCGCTTCCCGTTCCGCAAGCTCGGCGCGCAATTCGGACATCCGCTCGGGCGCGGAAGTCACAAACCCCGCGTCGCCTTGGATTCTCCGCAGGCGCGGCCCCAATTCCCATTGCGCTTCCTCGAGTTCGGCCTGTTCGGCGAGAAGCTCTTCCGCATCCACCCCCAACAGGACAATGCCCCTCCGGAGTTCCCGCTGCGACGCGGAAATGCGGGACTGCAAGGCGCTTCCCTCGTCAACCAGTCCGCTGAAGTCCTCTTCCTCCGCCGCCCGCCGCAGGTGGCGGTTCATCGTGGCGAGACTCTCCAAAGTCTGCGCGGCGTGATCCTCGAAGCGCGCCATGGCACTGTCGAGCTGATCCTCGAAAAACGGGCGGTAATGGGATTGAAAGATCTCATAATTCCGGGCCATTCGCTCCTGCCCGCTGTTCAGAACGCTTACGCGCGCCCGAATGCGGTCGGCGGTTTGCAGCCTGATCTGCTCCATAACCTGGTCCAAATCCTGTCCCCGGGTAATCACCGGCGATTTCTCGGGGCGGTCGCGGTCGAAGACGAATTCTCGAACCGGTGTAAGGAGAATAACCAGCCCCAGAACAATGACATGCAGGATCAGCGAAACCAGCCAGAATCGCCTTTCGGCACCGGCTCGTCTGTCGCAATCAGCGATAGCCCTGTCCCCGCTGGTGGGTGGTGTTGATGCCGACATTGGTCAGTCCCTCGAATTTAAGAACATCCAAAACTTCCATCACTCGCTGCATCGAGACCATTCGGTCCACATCCAGTCGCAGCTTGTTCTGGGGATTGATTTGAGCCTGTGTCCGCAGCTCGTTTTGCAACATGCCGATACTGACCGGCATGCCGTCCAGATAAAGCTCGTACTCCCGGTCGATGGCGATCACCGTCACATTGTCCGGTTGCTGCACCTGGATCGAAGCCGCGCTTTCGGGCAAGTCAAGCGGCAGTTCGTTGTCGATTTTCCTGAGCGTGGTCGCGACCAGAAAGAAAATCAAGAGAAGAAAGACACAGTCGATCAGAGGCGCCATCTGCACCTCGAACTCTTCATCGCTCTGAATGTTGATTCTCATTTCATCCTCTCGCTATTGGCCAATTCCTGCTCGGGTTCAAGAAACCAACTGGTCAGCAATTCATTGACTTCGCCCTCCAGGCTGATGGCGAAGCGGTTGGCGCGGGTTCGAAAGAAATGATAGACCGCCAAAGCGGGGGCGGCGATCACCAGTCCGGTGGCGGTCGTGACTAAAGCCATGGAAATGCCGCCGGCCAGCAGCGAGGCGTCGCCGAGCGAGCCGGCGATCGCCACAATCTCGAACGACTCGATCATGCCGATGACAGTGCCTAAAAGCCCGACCAGCGGGGAGAGGGTGGCGACCACGGCGATGGGGTATGATTTCTGGAGATGATGGCGCATGTCCCGGGCCGCCAGATCGCCGCTCAAGGACGACAGCTCCAAATAACCGCAGTGCCGATGCCGAACCAAGGTCTGAATGATCGCGCCAAGCGTGCTCGGCCGCCGCCTGCATTCATCGGTCAGCTCATCGTATTTGCCGGCCGCCCACAGTTGCTTGGCCCGCTCGGTCAATCCCATCGGCAGCACTGCCTCCCGACGCAGGTTGATGGCTCGCTCCAGGGCGAAAGTGAGGGCGGAAACAGAGAGAACAAGGAGAAAAAGCATAGGCCAGCCGCCTTGCTGCAAGCGTTCGTAAAAGCTAACCCCGCGCACCATTTCGGGCTCGCCGGCTTCCTCGGCGCCCGGTTCGAGTTCGGCCGCCGGCTGGGTTTCAATGGTCTCGGTCGCCGTCTGCGGCGGCGCCATCTCCGCCTCCTCGTCGGCCCGGGCTTCAAACACCCCGCCGGCTGTCAGGAAGAAGCCCAGGAAGGCCAAAATCAAAGCCAGGCGGCGCGCTGCGGATCTGCCGCCAACACCAGCCGCACAATTATAAGTCATTGGATTTGCTGCGATCAATCTGTCCGTCATCGCTTGAACCTCGCTCATTTTTGTTTCTGAATTCTTAGAAAAAACACCATCTTAATTCAGGAATGGTGAAATTAAAGTGTAGCGGAATGTTGAAGATTGTCAAAGGAAAAATTAAAATAGTGTGCTTTGTGAGGTTATCAACTTGCTTCAAAATAGTACCTGCGGGGACTCCTGCCCGTAGGCTCGTTTTCCAATATCCAATATCCCACACGGAATATCCAACTGACCAAGGGAAGAAAAAGAAACGGTTGTAAAATTGAGCGCCCCTGGCACATCGATCCGCCTGGCGGCGGACTCGACGTGCCTACTTTGGATCCCTGTCGCGGGGTGGTGGTGGTTGGCGGCGCGGGATTAGCCTTTGGCGGAGGGCTCTGAGTGGACGGCCGCCCTGAAGCGCCGGTAGTTTTTCGCGAGGTAGGGATAGAATCTGTGTGATTTCACTATTTCGGCGAAGTTCGCAGCCTCGATTATGTAGACATCTGATTTCACCATGCCAATTTCGGGATATTCCCTGCTCACGCTGCCTGCCCGGGCGCCTGTGCCTTCGAAGATGAACGGTCGGGCGGCGCGGTTGTCTATAGGCTCCCTGACCGTGGTTGCAATCAGGTAGTTGTGCCCTTTCTCGAAGGCCATGGATACAATGAAGTATGCGAGCTTCATGGCCTCCCGGCTGTGGGACGGCAGAAAGCCGAGCTGGTCGAAGTAGCAAAACTTGCTGTCCCGGCTGATTTTGAGGTCGATCTCCCAATCGACCTGATTCCGATGGCGCCAAATTTCCGAATTCTTCACCGTTTGGTCTTTCATCACCAGGCCAAACCCGATGATCCTGCCCCTATTTTCCGCCACCAGGCAATAATCGTTGGCGATATGCTGCCGGCAGGTGTCGATATCGGTTTCGAGCAGGAAGCCTCCGGCCGCCGCCGTCTCGGGCGTCAGGTCGGAGTGCAACTGGCTTTTCACCTCCAGTATTTGCTCCGCATCCTCTGTGCGCGCTATCCGAATCTTGTTTTTATGGATAATCATGACTTTCCGTCCCGCCAGCCAGTGGCCACTGCAACACTTCATCCGCCTGACAGGACAAAGGTATATTCTTTTCAGGCGGTTGCAAGCTGAATGCTCAATGCGATTCTTGGGCGAGACCGAAAAAGGCGCGGGCGTTGACGGTGGTCAGGGCGGCCAGGCGGTCGCGGGAGAGGCCGCGCTGGGCGGCGATGAATTCGGCGATATGGGGAAGGTGGGCCGGCGAGTTGCGCTTGCCGCGAAACGGCGGCGGCGCCAGATAGGGGGAGTCGGTCTCCAAAAGCAGTCGCCGGTCGGGGACGGCGGCCAGGGCGGCGCGTACGTTGTCCGCCTGCTTGAAGGTCGCGATTCCATTGAACGAAAACCAGGCGTCGAACTCGTCGAGAAATCGTCGCGCCCAGTCTGCCTCGCCGGTGAAGCTGTGAAATAGAATGCGCAGGCGGCCGGCCACGCCGCTGTCCCGCAGCACCTTCAGGCAATCCTCCTCGGCCTCCCGGCAGTGGACGACGACCGGCAGGCCGACGGCCAGGGCCAGTTCGAGAAAGGTCGCGAAAACCAGGTGCTGCTCCGGCCGCGGCGAAAAGTCGTAGTGGTAGTCCAGGCCGATTTCGCCGACCGCCCAGACCGGTGGGCGGGCGGTCAGCTCGCGAAAGCGCGGCAATTGGCCGCGGTCAAACTTGGCCGCTTCGTGCGGATGCACTCCGACCGCGATTCCCAGGGCGGGATCGGCCAGGCTCGCCGCCGTCTCGGCCAGGCGCAGCGAGGATTCGAGATCGGTGGCGATCGCGGTCAGGGTGGCGACTCCGGCGGCCCGCGCCGCCTTCAGTATCGCGGCGGCATCGTCCTCTTCGGGGTAGAGGTGGAAATGGGTGTCGAACAGTTCTGCCATTCTGGTTTTCCCCCAGCCGCTGGCTCCAGCCTGATCAATTCATGCGAATTCGGCCATGGTTCATTTGCGGCATGCCTATACAGCGTCATGCCTTCCGCCTGTTTGCGGCTGCCTGTGCGTGGCCGCACATCCGCACCACACTGGCTTCGTGAATTATTCAGGCTAAAGCCCGGAACCGCCTCCGACTGCCGACTCTCGACTCAAGACTGCCGACGGCCAAAAAAATGGCCGGCTTGGCATGGATCGGTCAGGCCGGATGGCAGACATCCATTTCCCGGGCCGCCCGCACTTCGTCCGGCCGTCCGACCGGGGTCGATTTTGGAGCCTGGCGCAGGGACTCCGGATCGGCGGCGGCCGTTTCGGCCAGTTCCCGCATCGCCGCGACAAAGCGGTCGAGGGTTTCCTTGCTTTCGGTCTCGGTCGGCTCGATCATCAGGGCTTCCGGCACGATCAGGGGGAAATACACGGTCGGCGGATGGAAGCCCCGGTCGATCAGCCCCTTGGCGATGTCGAGGGCGCGAATGCCGTGCTGTTTTTCCTGGCGTTTGGCGGAGAGCACGAACTCGTGCATGCAGGTGCGGTCGAAGGGCAGGTCGTAGGAATCCTTCAGCCTTTGCATCAGGTAGTTGGCGTTGAGCACGGCCTGCTCGCTGACTTCCCGCAGGCCGTCGGCGCCGAGCAGCATGATGTAGGCGCAGGCCTTCAGGCAGACGGCGAAATTGCCGTAGAACGGTGCGATGTAGCCGATCGACTTCGGATAGTCGTAGTCGAGGATGAAGGTGTTGTCCTGCCGCTTGACGACGCGCGAAATCGGCAGGAAGTCGACCAGATGGGCGGCGACCCCGACCGGCCCGGCGCCCGGCCCGCCCGAGCCGTGCGGGGTGGCGAAGGTCTTGTGCAGATTGAGATGCATGACGTCGACCCCGGCGTCGCCGGGTCGGAAACGGCCCATGACCGCGTTGAAGTTGGCGCCGTCATAGTAGACTTGGGCATCGTGGCGATGGGCGATCTCGGCCACTTCCCGGATATGCGTGTTGAAGATGCCGAGGGTGTTCGGGTTGGTCAGCATGACGGCGGCAGTGTTCGGGCCGATCTTGGCCTTCAGCTCTTGCAAGTCGAGCATGCCGGTCTTCGGATCGGTGGCTACCGGCAGGGTGGTGTAGCCGGCGATCGCCGCGCTCGACGGATTGGTGCCGTGCGCTTCGTCCGGAATCAGCACTTCGGCCTTGCGGTTTCCGCGGTCGCGATGATAGGCGGCGACGATCATCATGCCGGTCAGTTCGCCATGGGCGCCGGCCAGGGGCTGCAGGGTGTAGCCGGCCATTCCGGTCAGCTCGGCCAGCCATTGCTCAAGGTCGTGCAGCACTCGCAGGGCGCCTTGCGCCAGCATGCCGCCCTGGCGCAACTGGGGCAGCAGCGGATGCAGGTTGGCGAAGCCCGGCAGCGCCGCCACTTTTTCGAGAATTTTCGGATTGTACTTCATGGTGCAGGAACCCAGCGGATAGAATCCGGAATCCAGGCCGAAGTTGCGGCGGGACAGCTCGGTGAAATGGCGCACCGTGTCCAGCTCCGACAGTTCGCACAGGGCGGGCTCGGTCTGGCGCAGGTAGTCTGGCGGCAGTCCGGCGGCGGCCGGCACGTCGGAATTCGGCGGTCGCACGCCGCGCCGGCCGGCCACCGATTTGGCAAAGATTATCGACATAGAACGGCCTCCGTGTTCTCGGCGAAAATGCCGATCTCGTACTTGGTTCTCTTTTCGGTCGCGGCCACCAGCAGATAGTTTTCCAACTCCGTATAGTAGTGTCCGAGGGGAAAGCCGGGGGCGATTCCGCGCTCGACCATGCGACTGGCGAACTCTTCGGCGCTGATCGGCAATTTGATTGTGAATTCGTTGAAGGTGGGGCTGCTGGTCTTGACTTCAACTCCCGGAATTGCGGCCAGGCGCTGCTTGGCGTATTCCGCCTTGTCCCGGCAGAGCCGGGCGACTTCGCCCAGTCCCCGGCGGCCGAGCAGGCTTAGGTAGATGTGCGCGCGCAAGGCGCACAGCGCCTGGTTGGTGCAGATGTTGGAGGTGGCCTTCTGCCGTCGGATATGCTGCTCGCGAGCCTGCAGAGTGAGCACGAAAGCCTCGCGGCCGTGCTGGTCGCGAGTGCGTCCGGCAATGCGCCCGGGCAGGCGGCGGGCCAGCTCGCGGCGGCAGGCCATAAACCCCAGGTAGGGGCCGCCGAAGCTTAGCGGCATGCCCAGCGACTGGCCTTCGCCGGTGGCGATGTCGACGCCGATTTCGCCCGGGCTTTTGAGCATCGCCAAGGCGATGGGATAGACGGACTGCACGACCAGGGTGCCGCGCCGATGGCAGTGTTCGACGATGTCCCGGTGGTTGTCGACCGCGCCGAAAAAATTGGGGTTCTGCAGGATCACCGCCGCCGTATTGTCGTCGAGCAGTTCGAAGAGCGCCTGGCGGTCGCTCTGGCCGTGCGCCACCGGGGCTTCCGCGAAATCGATCGAGAGGTTGGCGGTATAGGAGATCAACATCTTGCGATAGACCGGGTTGACCCCGCTGTCCATGACGATCCGATGACGCTTTCGGCTGGCCGCGATGGCCATCTGGCAGGCCTCGTACAGTGCCGTGCCCCCGTCGTACAGGGAGGCGTTCGCCACCTCCAGGCCGGTCAGACGGCAGATCTGGGTCTGATATTCGTAAATCGCCTGCAGGGTGCCCTGCGACAACTCCGGCTGGTAGGGGGTATAGGCGGTGTAGAACTCGCTGCGGCCGGCCAGGGCGTCGACCGCGGCCGGGACATAGTGGTCGTAGAAGCCGCCGCCCAGGAAGTTGGTCAGGCCGCTGTAGTTGCGCCTGGCGACATCCTCGAAAAAGGCATGGATTTCCTGTTCCGACCGGCCTTGCGGCAGATTCATGCCCGCCACCTTCAGGTCGTCCGGAATGTCGCGAAACAACTCGTCGACGGCGGTGACGCCGCAGACTTGCAGCATTTCGCGAATCTGTTCCGGGGTATTGGCGATAAAGCTCATTCCGCCTCCCGCAGTGTCGCCTCGTAGGCCGCCGCGTCGAGCAATTGATCCGCGGCCGATGCATCGACCTCGCTCAACCTGAGCAGCCAGCCCTGCTCGAAAGGCGACTGGTTGACCAGCTCCGGGCTGCCGTCGAGGTCTTCGTTCACTGCCGCCACCAGGCCGGAGACCGGCGCATAGATGTCGCTGGCCGCCTTTACCGACTCCACCTCGGCACAGACTTCGCCGGCCGGCTTGCGCTCGCCCACTTCCGGCAGCTCGACGAACGTGATGTCGCCCAGCTCTCCCTGCGCGTAGTCGGTGATGCCGATGGTGGCCGTGCCGTCGGCTTCGATCTTTATCCATTCATGCGATTTCGTGTATTTCCGGTCGGTTGGCAGCATTTTTTTTCTCCTTGCAAATAATCAGCCATTGTTATGTATGCGCGACTATTCGTTCGATGCTCAACTGGAGCGGCCGCGCCTGCCCTCCCGAGCTTCCGTTTGGCAAGATCCTGGCGGGCAGATTTCTGTCGGCGGCCCGCCGGTTGTCGAACGGTTGACCGTCAGGTCAGGGCATAAAGCGGGCGAGCTTGGCGCGTCCGGTGGCCTTGCGGTAGAAGGGTGGCTCGACCACCTGCCCCTCCAGCCTGCGCCGCCCGGCGGCAACCAGGATCCGATCGCCGACCTTCGCCGTCTCGCGGTCGAGGTAGGCCAGGGCAACCGCCCGCCCCAATGAGGGCGCGAAGCTGCCGCTGGTCACGGTTCCGATTTCCCGTTCGTCTTCCGCCCGCAGCACGGTCTGCCCCTGGCGGGCGGCGCGCCGGTCGGTCAGCAAAATACCCTGCAAAGACTGCTTAAGCAAGCTTTTGTCGTGTACTTTGTCGGAGCCGACGAATTTCTTGTCGGCAGCGATCGCCCTGCCGAGTCCGGCTTCCCCGGCCACCCGATTCTCGCTCAGTTCATGGCCATGGAGGGGCATGCCCATTTCAAGGCGGAGCGTGTCGCGGGCACCCAGTCCGGCGGGTGCCGCGCCCAGTTCGAGACAGTCGTTCCAAAGGGGTTCGGCAAGGTCGACGGGGAGATAGAATTCAAAGCCGATTTCGCCGGTATATCCGGTGCGGCTGAGCAGGATTTCCCGATCCCGATAGCGGTTTTTCCGGAAACTGTAGAAAACCATGTTGTCGATAGGCTCGCCCATCAGGCGGATCGCGATCGGCACCGCCGCCGGCCCCTGCAGGTCGATCTTGGCGATCTCTTCGGACTGGTCCAGCAGGCGGGTTTGCCGGCCGACGTGCCGGCGCAGCCAAAGCCAGTCGGGTTGGCGCCTGGCGCTGTTGCCCACCAGCATAAATTCGTCGGTCGCCAGCCGGTAGAGCAGAAGGTCGTCGATCACCCCGCCGGCTTCGTTGCACAGCAGGCCGTAGCGACATCGGCCCACCGGCAGGGTCTCCACCTGGCAGGTGAGCAAGCGCTGCAAGTCGGCGACCGCCGTTGTTCCGCTCAGGTGAAATTCGCCCATGTGGCAAGTGTCGAACAGCGCCGCCTGCCGGCGTGCCGCCTGGTGCTCCTCGACAATTCCCCGATACTGAATCGGCATTTCGAAGCCGCCGAAGGGCGCCATGCGCGCCCCCAGCCGCAAGTGCTGCCGATAGAGCGGAGTCCTCCGCAGTTCGGCGCCGGCTTCATTTCCGCGGCTCTTGATTTCCATATTCATCCGCAAATCTTCTGATAGCTGCGCAAGCCGAGCGACTCGCAGATTTGCATCGAGGCATAGGAATGGTTGAGTGTGTACAGGTGGATTCCGGCCACGCCCTGATGCAGCAGGTCGCGGATCTGCTCGGTCGCCCAGTGGATGCCCACGTTGCGCACATAATCCTTGCCCTCGGCCCAGCTCAGGCTGCGCAGCAGGGGCGCCGGAAAGCGGGCGCCCGCCGCCATTTCCGCCATCCGATTCAGGTTCTTCAGAGAGGTTATCGGCATGATCCCGGCGATGATCGGAACCTTGATTCCGGCCAGTTGACAGCGTTCGCGAAAATCGTAGAAGTCGTGGTTGTCGAAGAAAAGCTGGGTTACGATATAGTCGGCGCCGGCTTCGACTTTGGCTTTCAGGTGTTCGATTTCCCGCAGCCGGTTGGGGGTTGCCGGATGCCCTTCCGGGAAACCGGCCACGCCGACCCCCATCCGGGGGAAGTGTCTTTTGACATAGGCGACCAGGTCGGCGGCGTATTGAAAGCCGCCGGGCGGCACCGCCTCCGCCTCGCTCATGCCGTTTGGCGGGTCGCCGCGCAAGGCCAGAATGTTTTCGACCCCGGACTCGGCGTAGTCAGCCAAAATGGCTCCGATCTCGTCGCGAGTCGCCCCGACACAGGTGAGATGGGCGGCCACCGTCAAGTCGGTTTCCGCCTGCAGGCGCCTGACCAGGTCGTGGGTGCGGGTGCGGGTGCTGCCGCCGGCTCCGTAGGTGACCGAGACATACGAGGGCTGCAAGGGCACCAGGCTGGTGATGTTGTGGAATAGCTCCTCCCAGCCAGCTTCGGTCTTGGGCGGGAAGAATTCAAAGCTTACGGTTCGATCCTGCTTGCTTAACAGATCCGGGATCAGCATTAAGTCACCTTGTTGATTTTAGGAAAATTCGGTTGTGGATATAATTGGACTAGAGTTGCGAAGCAAAAATTTGAGTTAAAGACAAAAATTAATAATAAAAAAATACAATAATCCAAGTTCCGGCTTATGCAAACGAAAAAGCAGGCGCCAGGGTAAGGCGGAAATGATTTCCGACCACCTTTCCGCCATCGATGCGGTGACGTCCATGGGATCGTGAGGGCCGGTGAAGTTGACTTGCGGAAACCAGGGGCGGTGTGGCGGGTCGAGTTTGCCGACGCTGCCGACTTCATATCCGCGGTCGCGCAACGCCTGGTAGAAGGTGGGCCGAGGGGCATGGTATCGTGATGGTCTTTGACCCCGCATTTTCCATAGTCTCCGGCAGTGGCCAGACAGGCGCGCGCCGGGGCGCACATGGGAGGGGGGGTATAGGCATTGGTCAGCCTAACCCGACTTTCGCAGAAAGTCGGGCTAATGGGAAAACGGCTGATAGAACTTTCATAGTATTTTTTCCTCTTTCACCAGGTGTCGGTGCGGAATGGGGTGGCCGGAAGTCCTTCGGCAATATAATGTCCCGAATCATCATTCAAGCCATTGACTTCATGACTGCATGTCTTCGTGACTCCGGACTTGTTCAATATCAGAAAAAGACCCTGTCAATTCCCTTGCCCCTGCAAGCCTGAGCCATCCGCCTCGATCCCGCCGGGTTGAAACGGGAAGCCGACGGGGGGGTTGCGGCGTTTTCCTCCGTGATAGAAGGGACTGCGAACCGAGCGCCATGAACGGCTGCCCCAATGCCAGGAGCGGAAGGGGTCGCGGATTCGGTCCATTTCAGCAAGCAATTCGTCGTGCAGGCGGTCGCGT
>SLSR01000118.1 GCA_007130365.1 Lentisphaeria bacterium | reverse complement strand
GTTCTCGTTGATGTAGACCTGCTGCCAGGCTGAATAGATCTGCCGCATGTTGTTGATGCAGGCATTAGTCTGCGCATTCGCCCGGGCTCTCACGAAGCTCGGGATGGCGATCGCGGCGAGCAGGCCGATGATGGCGACCACGATCATGATTTCCACCAGGGTGAAGTGTCTCTTTTTCATCTTTCTTTTCTCCTTAGTCACAACTTTCTCTCCTTGGGTCGCGAAAATCGCTTCGCGCCCGATTGTTTTGTCCCGCGAATCATTTCGCGCCGACGCTTGTTTTTAGCAAACTCCATGCCAACTGTTGTCCGGAGCATGCCAGAAGACCCCGCAAGATGGCTCTTTAAATAACCATAAACCGTTCGCCATGAAGCTATTAAATCAGAAAATGCCGGTTCCTGACATTCATCCTGGCAAAGCCCTGCCAAGCTTGTGCCAGGCATCCTCAGTGTCTCTATTTCGAGACGCCAAGTTGAGACTGTCCAATTTGTGAGACGGTTTTTTGCAGGCCGAAAATCCCCCGCCCGCACCAACGGCGCATTGCATGGCAGCCTCCAGTAGATCCACTCGGCCATCCGGCGGAAATCCCGCCCCCGCGCCAACGGCGCATTGCATACCAGCCGATATCATCCATCAAGTTGAGGTGCCCCTTCAGGGCACAATCTTTTTCCCGATGTCCAACCCAGGGTTGCGCTTCGCTCAACCCTGGGCTACGATGATTATGCCCCTTTGGGGCAAAAAACTCCCGGAGGGATGAACACCGGCGGGAGAATTGAACCCGACCAGCGGGAGAGCTTAATCCTCCCGCCCCGGATTAGTGTGAATTAGTGTAGATTAGTGGCTAAAACTGCCCGCCGCCTGTGTGCATTCGCGGTTCAAGCTCGATTCCTTCGCCCCTGGCCTCCCCGGACCGGTTCCGGACGGGCGTCCGCGCCCCGGGCCCGGCAGGCCTCCTCCGAATGATAAAGATGCTCGCGCTCGACCGGAATCGGGCCGCGAATCATTCTTTCGATGCCGCGCAGCCAATTGCGCTCCCGGGCGGAGCAGAAGGAGACGGCGCTGCCATCGGCGCCGGCTCGGGCCGTGCGCCCAATCCGGTGCACATAGGTCTCCGGCTCCTCCGGCAGGTCGTAGTTGAAAACATGAGTTATGCCGTCCACATCAAGGCCGCGGGCGGCGATGTCGGTGGCCACCATGACCCGCGTGCGGCCGGACTTGAAGCCTTGCAGCGAGCGCGTTCGCGCCGATTGCGACTTGTTGCCGTGGATGGCGCACGAGTCAATGCCGGCTTTCTGCAGCTTGCGCACCACCTTGTCGGCGCCATGCTTGGTTCGGGTGAAGACCAGCAGCTTCTCCATGCTCTTTTCACCGACCATGTCGATCAGCAGGGCATCCTTGTTTCCTCTGTCGACGAACAGGACTTTCTGGACGATCTTCTCGATGGTCGGCTGTTCGGGGTCGATGGTTATGCGCACCGGATCGCTCAGGAGGCTTCGGCTCAGCTCGGCCACGACCGGCGGCATGGTGGCGGAAAAGAACAGGGAATGCCGCGGTTTGGGCAGGCGGGCGATCATTTTCCGGATCGACGGCAGGAATCCCATGTCGAGCATGCGGTCGGCCTCGTCGAGAATGAACAGTTCGACGCGGTCGAGGCTGACATGCCCCTGCCCCATCAGGTCGAGCAGTCGTCCGGGAGTGGCCACCACCACTTCCACGCCCTGGCGCAGCATCCGCTCCTGCGGCTGCTGGCCGACCCCGCCGAAAATCGTCGTGTGGCGAATTTTCAGATGCCGGCCGTAGGCCGCGATACTGTCTCCGATCTGACTGGCCAGCTCGCGGGTGGGAGTGACGATCAGCCCGCGGGGATGGCCGCCGGAGACGGATTTCCTGGTGCGCGACAACTCCTGCAGCAGGGGCAGGGTGAAGGCGGCGGTCTTTCCCGTGCCGGTTTGCGCGCAGGCAAGCAGGTCGCGCCCTTCCAGCAGCCGCGGGATGGCCTGCTCCTGAATCGGGGTGGGAACGGTGTAGCCCTCTTCGGCTACGGCCCGGCGCAGCGGCTCGATGAGAGTCTCGAATACATTGGGCGAACTCATGACAATAATACTTCTCTTCTGTTCGGCGCTAACGAGTATTCTTTGCCAACCGAACAGTCGAGGGAAAAGAATGGGGATGGCTCCGACAATCAATGGGAAAGGTGGTATGGTGAACTGCAAAAGGCAGGCACGACAAAATCCACTCGGCCAGAACAATTCCGGCCGGGAGCCTGTAAAGGGATATACTATAATGCGCAATTGCCGCTTTGCCAGCCGCGGACGCGCGTTCCGGCGGATGGTCGCCGGGGTTTGGCTTCGCGCTTTTGACGGATTAAGTTAGGATTTTACGGCCTGCCCGCTTGCGGGGCGGGCGCCAAGCCTGATTGATTCATGAAAAACCACAACTGGAACTCGCAACCATGCAACGGCAAGCTACCCGGGAGCCGCCCGCGCCGGGCGCGGCGCCAGACATCTTCGCAGACTTGACCGCCTGGCTCGAACAGCAGAAGAAAGCCGGAGTGGAGCGAATCTACCTGCCGCCCGCCGTCCGCGCCGAGCTGTTCGAGGACATCGCGATATCGCCAGTGATTCCACAGCCCGCTCCCTCGCCGGAGCGGCCTCCGCCAAGCGAACCCATGCCCGCCGCCCGGCCGCCTGTCCAACCTGCGGCCAGGCCGCCTTCGCGGCCGGCCGCCGCGCCGCCGCCGTCCGCCCCCCCAAGCGCGACCGACCGCGACTGGCCCGCCCTGGCAAGCGCGGTCGCGGCCTGCACCGCCTGCGACCTGCACCGAACCCGCGACCTGCCG
>SLSR01000157.1 GCA_007130365.1 Lentisphaeria bacterium | reverse complement strand
TGACTCTGGTGTCGCCCGAGATAAAGAGTATCCTGCCGGTCATCCGGGGCTGGTTTTTCTGCACATACTCCCAGATATCCTCGCCGCTGCCGTCCGGCATATAGACGTCGACCAGGAGCAAGTCGAACGAGAGGCGTTTAAGCAGGGCTAGGGCGGCGCTGATCGTGGTGGCCGACTCCACCTGCAGGCCGACCTTCTCCAGGGCGTGCCTGGTCATGGCAATGATCGATGGTTCGTCGTCAATCACCAATACTCGCCCGGCCAGGGTTTTTCTTACTTGGCTGCGTTCTTCCGGCGAGGAGTCCGCGAGTGCCTCTTTTTCGGGCGGCGGACGGAGCAGGGGCAGGGCAATGCGGAAGCTGGCGCCGCCGTCCCGATGGTTGAAGGCTTGCAGCCGGCCATTGTGGGCTTCAATGATTTTACGGGAAACCGGCAGTCCCAGTCCGGTTCCCTGATCATTGCTCTTGGTGGTGAAGAAAGGCTCGAAAATACGCGGCAGCAAGTCTTCCGGGATGCCCGGGCCGTTGTCGTTGATTTCAACGAGCAGATGCTTTTCCGATTCGTCGAGACGGGTTGAAATTTCGATTTTCGGTTCTCCGCAATCCGTGTTCTGCATGCTCTGCGAAGCGTTGATGATAATGTTCATCAGAACTTGCTGAATCTGGTATTCGTCGATGCAGATGTCCGGCACGGTCGTGTCGTAGTTCCTTTTCACTATCACGTTGTGGGCTCTGAAATTGTAGGCGAGCAGGGCGATGCAGCGTTCGAGCAGTTTGTGAATGTCGGCAAATGCCTTGCTTGATGGCCGTTTGCGGCTGAAGTTCAGCAGGTTGTCGACGATTCGCGAAGTCCGGCGCGCCTCCCGTTCTATGATCTCCAGGTTGCCGGCGGTTTCCGGATCGACCTTCGCGTTGCTCTGGCACAGCTCGGCAAAGCCGAGAATGGCGGCCAGGGGATTGTTCAGTTCGTGGGCCACGCCGGAAATCAACTGCCCGAGAGCCGCCAGTTTTTCCGAACGGAACAGTTGCTTTTCAAGTCGCTCATACTCGCTGCGGTCGCGAATTACAATTACCTTGCGTAGTTCGTCCTCGTAGAAGTCGTCGATAATTGTGGTCACCCGCAAAGCCGCCGGACCGGACGATCCGCCGAGACTCAGCGACAGATCCTTTCGCCCCCCCTTCCAGGACTCGAAAAGTCGGGCGCATCGCCGGCTGTCGCGAGCCGACAGCGTGCCTTCCATCAGGGAAGTGCGGATATCGCGTTCGGCCAGAACCCCGAGTCTCTCGCGAGCCAGTCGGTTGCTGAACAGCACTTTGTTGTCGCGAGCCAGAACCATCACCATCTCGTCGCCGTGCTCAATCCCGACCTCGAGGTTGTGGACGAGTAGCGAATGTTCCCGCAGCCGGGTAAGGTTTCTCGTCAACTGTGTCTGCACCTGGTTAAAGGTTTGATCCAGGCGAGCCAGTTCGTTGCGGTATTCGCTCGGGGAAAAAATCGGCTTGTTGAAAGGATCCGGGGGGTGCGGATTCGGATATTCGTAGAATATAGATTCTAGGCCGGTGAACTTCGAAGCCTCGTCGTGCAGTTCGTTGGAGCGCAGGGCAAGGCGCTGCAGCGTTGTCATGATGTGCAGCATAAGAATCAGACCGATGATCACGGAGACTACCGCGAACCCGAGGATGCCTGAGATTTCGATCAGGTTGAACTTGGTCAGTTCCGGTTGCAGATAAATCAGCAGAAAGGTGCGGGCCAGGCAAAGTATCGGCAGTACGCTGAGCAGTGCCGTCGCGACCCAGATCATGTGGCGGATCGGCATGGCAAACAGAGACTTTGCCGGCATGCATTGTCGGATCTTCATATATATATATTTGCCCGTCTTGAACAGTCGGCTATATTGCATGACTAAACAAGACTGAAGGGGTTGGCGTCCCAACGATTCCTGAATGTCGACACAAAAATCATGGAACCGACCAGGTGATCACAATTGCAACATTATTGTTTTACTATATCATCAGCTTGGATTAATGCAAATCAGGGCTTTTTTGGGGGTCTGCCGTGAACAACCTTGAAGGGAGACGACCATGATAAGACAGGATGAATCTCGTGAAATCGACGATGGGAAGGCGGTCGCCCGACTCGTGCGACCGACTTGGGACGAGTACTTCCTCAAGCTGGCGATGCTGGCTTCCGAGCGCTCGACCTGTCCGCGCATGCATTGCGGTTGCGTGCTGGTCCGCGACCGCTACGTTCTGGCCACTGGCTACAACGGCTCTCTGCCCGGCGCGCCGCATTGCGACGAAGTCGGCTGTCTTCTGGTCGACAACCATTGCGTGCGCACCAATCACGCCGAAATCAACGCTTTGGCCCAAGCCTCCCGCCATGGCGTCGCCGTCGAGGGTGCCGCCGCCTATGTGACCAATCTTCCTTGTACGGCCTGTGCCAAGGCTCTGATTGCGGCCGGCGTCAGGCGGGTCGTGGTCTTTTCCGACTACCACAGCAGTCTGGCCGAGCAGTTTTTCGCGGAGTCCGGAGTGCAGTTGGTGCGCTTGCGCATGCCGTCGCGAGAAATCAACTACGATCTGGACAACTATTCTTCGGCCAAACCCTGCCCGTAAATTATTCAGGTTGACCGGCCGATTTCCTTGAATCCGCCAGACGGCGTGTCATATTATTTGTTCTGCCTGCCCGTTTCTTTTCTCACAGGCTCCGGTAGCTCAGTTGGATAGAGCAACGGACTTCTAATCCGTAGGTCGTGGGTTCGAATCCCGCCCGGAGTACCATATGTTGTTGCATGCGGGATCGGCCACCCGGATTGTGTGCGTCGGCAGCGTTGGAGTGGAGGGAGTGTCCG
>SLSR01000161.1 GCA_007130365.1 Lentisphaeria bacterium | reverse complement strand
GAGCCGTCGGAGTCCCGGCGCGCCGCGACATTGCGCGGCTCCTCCTGATGAAAGCCCCCCCAGGCGCCGCGGAATCGCATGTCGCGACTGCCGCCCTCGATCAGGATGCCGTGCTTTCGGCTGTGCAGCAGGAAGGTGCCGAAAACCCCGCTCTCGACCTGCCAGCGCGGTTGTCCGGTGCGCAGGTCGAGAGCCATCAGCTTCGATTTCCTTTTCGGTGCCTGCGCCCGTCTTTCCAGGTGTTCCAGCACCTGTTCGGAAAGGCCGTCGATGATAAACAGGGTCTCGCCGTCGCCGACAATCGCATTGTGCCGGAAACCGACTTCCGCCCGCCGCCGCCACAGCCGCCGGCCGGTGTTAATGTCGAACACCGCGATCATGCGGCTGGAAGTGCCGCTGAAGCTGGCGTTCTGCCCCAGCTCCTGGTCTTCGAACAGATGCGGTTCCCCGGTGGTCACCAGAAAATCGCCGCTGACGCTGATATGCCCCCAGTCCGGCAAATCCAGACCCTCGTACAGCTCGGCCACCGGCCGACCCGGCGCCCTAAGGGTTGCCACCGTTTCACCGGTGGCCGGATCAAGGCGGTGGATTTCCCCCCGGTAGCGCAGGAAGATCGCGTCCGGCAGAGTGACCAGCGGGCTGCCTATATAGGTGGCGCCGGGGATATTGGTCATATAAACTTCTCTGCCGCTTTGCCACTGCTCCTCCAAATTCAGGTTGGTGAAGGGATGGCCGATGCCGGGGAATTCCCGGTCCCAGAGCTGGCGGCCGGTATAGACGCAGCGGGCGCCCACATTCTCGACCCCGAGATGGATGATCCGGCCACCGGCCACCTGCGGGCGGGGGCCGCCGGCGTGCCGCGGCAGAATGTTGTGGTTGGACGGGCCGCCGAACCAGAGCATGCCCAATGGCAATTTGACCCGCTCCTCGCGGGAAAGCGTGGTATTGCCGGAATCATGCAGTTGGTGCGTCCACTGCCCGGCGCCGGTCAGCGGCCCCGATCTTCTGGCCAGAACAAACCCATCCCTGGCTCTGACCAAAACCTGATCGACCCCAGCCTCGGCCAGAGCCTGCTGCAGCGCATTGTCGGAGGTTTGGATATTGCCGAGATAGGCGAAGCTCCGGTAGGGGCGCAGCCGGTCAAGCATGCGGGCGAGAGCGACCGGGTCGTCGGCGAATCCGATTGCCGCCGCATCTTCACAGGCCACGACACTGAACAGGTAGGGCTGCACCGAGAAAGACTTCGGGGCCGCCTCGATGACCGCCGCCCGGTGCCCGTACATACCTGCCGCGACCAGCTCGTCGCGCAATGCCTGCACCCGGCGACGGTCGTTGTCGACCACCACCGTATGCATGTCGCTTTCATGCAGCATGGCGCGGACCAGATCGCCGCTGCCAATGCCGAGGACCAGGGCGTAGCCTTCCCGCTCGCCCAGGCCATTGATCAGATTGGCGGCAATACCGAGCCAGTGTTCCTCTGGCTGCGGCAGCGGCGCCGGGCGATATTCGTGAATGACGGGTTCCGCGGCCTGCGGGCCGAAGCAATAGAGTTTGCCGCATTCGGTGGTCACGAAAAGTCGGTCGCGGGCGGCCAGGCTGTAGAAGACTTCGCCGTCGATTTCCTCGCGCAGAGCCTGCACGTGCTGGTCTATCATCTCATTTGTGCGCTTGCCCAGGCCGCCGCCGTCAACGGCATGGACGGCGTAGCCGCCGCCGCCTTTCCTGCCGCGGAAGGAATAGTTGAGCACTTCGCCGGTGGCCCGGTCGAGGAGCATCGGACTCTGGCCGCGCCCGGGCGTTACCACCAGTCTGTCCTGGTCGGCGGCGATGTACCCCTGCGGCACCAGGCCGCCGTAGCCATCGGCACCGCCATGCGGCAGGCGGACGTAGTCGGAGCTGGTAGTGTCGTTGACCCAGACCAGAGCACCGGTCTCGGCCTCCAGGGCGTAGATGAAAACTCCGTGCAAAGGCCATATCCCAGCCGCGAAGTAGACGGTGCTGTCCTTGATTGCCGGGCCGCCGCGAGCCGCCCAGAAGTTGATGATACGCTCATTGCCCAGAAGCCGACGGTCGGACGGGCCGCCGCGGAGCTTCCACACCAGCTCGCCGGTCTCGGCGTCCACGCAGTACAGATGACCGTCGTCGGCAACAAAATAAACCCGTCCCTGCCAGGCCGCCGGCGCCAGGCGCACCGGGCCGTCGGCATGGAACCGCCAGAGCCTGCGCCCATCCTCGATATGGTAGGCGGTCACACTGTCAGTTACGTTCGATGGCACGAAGATGCGTTCGCCCAGAACGACTGGCGCATAGGAGACATCGAAGTCAAGTTTGCCTCGGTCATCCCATTGGAAGGCCCAGGCGCGTCTGGGCTCGGGCAGCTCGCGCACCCATTGCAGGTGGAGATTTTCGGCCAACCGGTGCGGGGTGGCGGCGCTGCGGGCGGCATCGAACCGCCACATTGGCCAGTCAGGTTCAAGCAGTCGTGCCCGTCGTGAGGCGACCGGGGTCGATTCGAGATCGTCGTCGACCACCACATGGTACACGCCCAGGTCGTCGTCGGTGATGTTCTCGACCGTTAGATCGGTGCTCGTGGCACCCTTGATCGGCTGGCCGTTGAAGTACCATTGATAGGTAACTTCGCCCACCGGCGCGTACAGCTCGACCGGCCCGAACGTGGCGTTTCCCCCCAGTCTTGCATCCCGATCCGCCAGGTCGACCCGCCAGGCCGGCCAGGCCGGAAGGCGGGCGGCGCTGGACTTGACCGGGCGAGCATCGGCGTCATCGTTGGCCACCACATGATACACGCCCAGGTTGTCGGCAGTAATGTTCTCGACCGTCAGCTCGGGGTTCGTGGCACCCT
>SLSR01000152.1 GCA_007130365.1 Lentisphaeria bacterium | reverse complement strand
TTTGACTACATGTTTGGCGCCCGCGCTTTTGTTGCCTTCCTTCGCCATGATGAAATCTCCCTGAAAAAAGGTTTTCAATAAAAAGAACAGCCGATTCCGCGTGGAACAGGCTGTTCTCGCAAGGCCGAATAAAGTAAGCGGACAAATCGACTTTTCAAGTCTTTGCATTTCTTTTACAATTTTCTGATGCATTTTTCACAACTTTTCCGTTTTTCCCGCGACTGTATAGGCAGAGACACGACACGAGTCGGTCGCCGCAAAAAACTATGCCTAAGGAAAGGAAAACGAACCATGAAAGTCAAACCTCACAACTATGCCGCAAAAACCGTTTCCCTGGCAATTCTGTTCGGAGCCTGGATCGCGCTTGCCTTCCCGGCTGTCGCCATGGATTTCAAGATCGAACTGGATCGCGAGGTGATGCCGGTGGGCGAAGCGCAAACCGCGGTCGTCAAGATCAGCGTCACGGCACCGTCGATCGTGCGCCCGGTCGACCGGCCGCCGGTCAACCTGGCGGTGGTGCTCGACCGTTCGGGCTCGATGCAGGGCGAGAGAATCAGGCAGGCCCGGCTGGCCGCCATCGAGGCCTTGCGACGGCTTGACGAGCGCGACTACTTCACGCTGGTCGCCTACGACAGCGGGGTTGAAACTCTGATTTCGGCGCAACGGCCGGTCAACCAGGCCGGCATGGAGGAAGTCATCAACTCGATCCAGGCCGGCGGCATGACGGCGCTGTTCAGCGGAGTCAGCCAGGGCGCGGCCGAGCTGCGGCGCCACATCGAGGGCGACTTTGTCCATCGCATCATCTTGCTTTCGGACGGCATCGCCAATGTCGGCCCCTCCAGTCCCGAGGACTTGGCCCGACTCGGCGCGTCTCTGGGCAAGGAGAACATTACGGTCAGCACGGTGGGGCTCGGCCTCGGCTACAACGAAGACCTGATGATCCGGCTGGCCCGGGCCAGCGACGGCAATGCCTACTTTGTCGAGGGAGCCGCGGATCTGCCGCGCATCTTTGCCGGCGAATTGGGCGATGTTCTGAACGTGGCCGCCCGGCGTGTGCGTTTGCGGATCGATTTCGCCAATCAGGCGCGGCCCCTGCGGATTATCGGCCGCGAAGGGCTGATCACCGAGCGTTCGGTTGAAATATCCCTCAATCAGCTTTATGGTGGGCAAGAACGCTTTGTTCTGGTCGAAATCGAACTGCCGGCCGTCGGCGAACCGGTTGGCCGACTGGAAATCGCGCGGGCTCGCTGCGACTACGAAGACGTGGTCAGTCGTGAAGTCAGGCAGGTGCAGACCGCTGCGGCCGTCGGTTTTTCCGCCGATCGGGAGAAGGTCAGGCAATCGGTCAACCAGGAGTTGAACCGGCAGTGGGCGCAGAGCAATATGGCGATCGCCCAGGAGGAGGCGATCGAGCTGGCCGACCGCCGCGATTTGCCGGGTGCCGCCGCCAATTTCAGGCTGCGAGCCGAGGAGTTGCGCGAGCGCGGCCAGGCTTTGGGACTTGATTTCGAGGCGGAGGCCGGCGAGCTGGAGGCTCAGGGTGTGCAGGTGCAGAGCGATGGGATCGACAGCCGGACGCGCAAAAGCTTCCGTACCGACAGCTATCAAAGGCTATATCAAAACCGTTAAGCCTGAATAATTCACGAGCCAAGTTTGCCGCAGATTGCTTCGCCGCGAGCCGTCGCTGTAGTGGCCTACCGCAAGGCGATGCGGCGGAGCAAGATGCGGTGAAATTGGCCGCCCTTCGGGTACGAAATTCGGCCATGAATTATGCCTTCAGCTTAATTGTCTGCCGAATATTACATATAGCATTTAATATGAATATATAATGGCTCATGGCCGAATTCGTATGAATTAATCAGGCAAGTGAAAATACGCTTCTTCATTCTCTACTGGCTGCTGATCATCATCCCCGCGATGGTGATCGGCGGCTTTGCCCTTCGCCTGTTGCGCCATGAGCAGGAGCGGGTGGTTCGGGCTAATTTGACGGCGCTGGAAAACCGGGCTCGCGCCACCGCCCAGTCGATCGAACTGACTCTGCTGGAAACGGTCGATAATCTGCGCGAGCAGTTGTTGCGGATCGAGAGCGACCACCGGTCGGCCGAGCTGCGCCGAAGGCAGCGGGAGAATCCACTGATCCGCAATGTCTTTGTCTGGCATCGCGAAGGCGGTCTGCAAGTACCCGATCCCGAGCGGCCGGGAAATCGCGAGGAAGAGCGGTTCGTGCAGCGCTATGAACGACTGTTTCGGGGCGAGCTGGCCTGGGAAAGCGCCACTCCGCAAAAGACCATGGCGGCGGAGCCCCTCTTTCGGCCGCGGGAATTGACCGGGACACCGTCGGTGGAAGCCGCTGCGGACGACTTTATGGATGACGCAATTGAGCGGGCGGCCGAGGAGATCGCCGCCGGGAACATGCAGGCGGCGCCGGAAAACATGTATTCCCGGCAGCAAATCGCCCGGCGCGAGCTTTGGGAAGTCTCGCGGCGCGGACATCCGATGCCGGAAGCATCGCCCGTGTTTGATTCTGATTCTGACCTTGTCTTGCCAGGCGAGGCCATGGACGGGCTTGCCGAAACTCCGGCCAGAGCCAGAACTGCCCGTGCCGCACCGGCCGGCGCCCGCTTCGAGGCTGCGCCCGACACGCTGGCTGAAGAAGAGTCCCGCGACCTTGCGTCGGGTCGAGCCAGAGCCGTGGCCGAAGCAGCCCCCAGAGACGAACCGGCGGCCGACAAGGCGCCCGCGCCCGCCCGGCCGGAATTCCCCGTGCCAATGGTTCGTCCCGCCGCCTTTCCCGAATCCGGGCGGGGCGGATGCATTCCCTGGTACTCCGAAAATTCACTGCACCTGCTGGTCTGGCATCAGGTTGAAAATGGCGGCGTGATCGGTGTCGAGCTGGAGACTGCCGCCCTGATTTCACGCCTGCTCGGACTCTTGCCCGACCCCCTGGAAAACGGCTCGGTCTTCGCCCTGCTCGACGGTCGCGACCAGGTGGTGCATCAGGTCGGCGATCTGGCCGAGGCGGACGCCATGCGCAACCTGCTGCGGGTGCCGGTCGGCATCCATCTGCCGAACTGGCAGGTGGCGGTGCGCATTCGGCCGGACAAAAGCTCCATCGGCGGCGGCTTCTTCGGCCTGGCCCTGCTGCTGGCCGCGACCCTGCTCGCGGCGATTGTCTTCGGCGGTTCGCTTCTGCTCTGGCAGGCCTGCCTGCATGTCCGCGACGCCCGCCGCAAGACCTCGTTTGTCTCGAATGTCTCGCATGAACTGAAGACGCCGCTGACCAGCATTCGAATGTTCGCCGAACTGCTCACTGAAAACCGGGTCGCCGATCCGGACAAACGCCGGGATTATCTGCAGGTCATCGCCCGCGAAAGCCAGCGCCTGACTCGGCTGGTCAACAATGTCCTAAACTTCAGTCGGCTGGAGCAAGGGCGCAAGGAATATCATCCGCAATCTCTCACCCTGGCTCCGGCGGTTGCCGCAATCGTGGCCTCGCAGAGCGAGCGCTTCGCCAAGGCATCGGTCACCGTCAGCCAGAGCCTGCCCGATACGCTGCCGCCGATCCGGTTTGACCGCGACAGTCTTGAGCAAGTGATCCTGAACATTCTCGACAACGCCCTCAAGTATGGAGCCGATGGCGGGCTGGTGGAGATTGCCGGGGAGGTTGGCCGGGACGGTCGGCCGCGGCTTTTGATCCGTGATTGCGGAAAGGGAATTCCGGCCAAGCACAGGCAGCGGATTTTTCGCAAGTTCCACCGACTCGACGACTCCCTGGCCGCCGAACGCCCGGGCAGCGGGCTGGGACTGAGCATCGCCCGCCAGATCATGCGCGACCAGGGGGGCGATCTGCAATGCGCCGCGCCGCGCCAGGGACAGCCGGGAGCTTGCTTTGTCCTGACTTTTGCCGGGTCGACCAATGACGGAGAGCCGCCGGCGCGGTCATGCTGAAAGCTGGGCGGCAGACTTCCGAAACTCATGTGTACCAATCGTTCGAACCTGATTAATTCATGCGAATTCGGCCATGAGTCATTATATGGGTTCCGAGGTTCCGAGTTTCGGGAGTGTAAAACCGCGCCGCAGGCGCTTTGGAGATGCGACGGGCGCTCGCCGCTTTCCGATAGACCCCAGGAGGCTATACAAAAGCGGCGCCAGGCCACCGCACTCCAAGGGTGCTTCGCATCAGCCACTACAGCGTCATGCCTTCCGCCTGCCTGTGCGTCGCACGCAGACAGGCCGTACAACTGCACCACACTGGCTTCGTGAATTATTCAGGCTGGGGCAACAAGCTCCCGGAGGGATGACACCGGCGGGAGAATTGAACCCGACCAGCGGGAGAGTTCAATCCTCCCGCCATGATTAGTGTAGATTAGCCTGCCTGATCCACTTAGCCATAGACCTGATTCCACATGGATGTGGTCAGACTGCAAGTGGTCAGGTGGTTGATCCCTGCCTCTGTTCCTTTTCGTTCCTTTCGCGTCATGACCACTTGCAAGCTAAATGGTCAGAGTCGAGTCGAGCTTTTCGCCTGACGGGCTCAACTCGACTCTCCGGGAAACGGCGCAGATAACGTATAAGATAAATGTTTCGTAGTTCAAAAAATGCCCCCCCCGTAGGTCGGTTGTCCGAAACGACCAACATCAGAACTCAGCAAGCGTATCTGACTAGGAAATGGGGGCGACCAGATTCGGTTCGAGCAGGCCGTCCCGGTCGCGGATGCGTTGCTGCAAGTCCGCGACATCCAGTTCGGCGCTCGGCTGGTCGGCGCTGGCCATGAGGGCGGCGGCGATCCCGGCCGCCTCCCCGGTCACGGCGCAAGTGGGAATGGCGCGAGTGCAGTCCCAGATCGAGATGTCGACGGAAATGCAGCGGCCGGCGGCCAGCAGATTGCGGTTGCGGACTCCGCGCAGGCTGCGCAGGGGGATGGCGTATACCGGCCCGCACTTGCGCCAGTCGCCGGTCAGGGCGACCGTGTCCTTGAACCAGCGATGCACGTCGCATTCGCCGGGAGAGACCGCGCCGACCAGCCGTCGGGTGGCCCGAAAGCAGGGGATGGTTGGCGGCGCGAAGATCTGCACTTCTGAATCGGGATGGCGCCGCCGCAGCTCGGCGAGCTGCTCGCGCATCAATTGCCGGCTGCCGACGATCATTTCCGTCACCTGCTTGCCGCGGTCGCCCCGGAAGAAGGGGCCGACACTGCCTTCCCTGGTCAGCCGCGGGCTGTAGGGCTGGCTGTATGGGCGCAGATGCAGCTTCCCCTCCACCAGATAATAGAACCAACCGCACAGGACATTGCTGTCCAGGCTGGCGGTGGCTTCGCCGGCGAAGTGGCAGAGATCAGCGTCGCCGGTGGCGTCGACAAAGGCTCGCGCGGCGAGGCCCAGGCGGCCGCTTTTGTTTTCGATCAGCAAGTGGGTCAGTCGGTCTTGACTGCGGCGCACCGCGCACAGGCGGGTATCGTAGAACAGCTCGACCCCGGCTTCGAGCACCCAGCTCTCCAGCGCCAGCATATAGGCGGCGGGATTGAAATTGACCCGGAACCTGGTTTTGCGGCGCGGTTCCGGATCGCCGCCCGGCTGCCAGCAGTCGGGAATGCCGAGGAATCGGGGGTCGCGCTGATCGCGGCCGAGATCCTGGACGGAAAGGCGCAGCAACTCCTCGCCAATCCCGCCGATCACCTGGCGCCCCATGCCGTCGCAAATCGGCAGCCAGACGGTGACGTTGCCGAGGGTGGCCAGGCCGCCGAGACCGTTTTCCTTTTCGATCAGGCAGACCGACAAACCCTGGCGGGCGGCGGCCACGGCGGCGGCCGTGCCGGCGATCCCGCCGCCGACCACCGCCACATCGTATTCCCCCGCCAGCGGCAGCCGACGGGACGGCTCGGTTATGCCCGACTCGTCAATCCTCATGGTTCACACCTCATGGTTCAACCTCAGGGGCCGGGTTTTGCATAGCAACCTTTTACTATAGTCAGCCCGCGAGCGGGGGCAAGCGACAAGCCTTGGCAATCCGTCTGCTCCAAAAAACATTCTACTATTTCAAGCCAATGCGGCGCCTTTCCAGTTTCATGAGGAAAAATTCCACAACCCGCCGGTAGAGATCCAGACCAAGGACAGCGTCTTCAACACCGGCATCCAGATTTGGATTGTCATTGACCTCGATGACAAAAAGCCCGTCGCCGTTTTGCTTGAGATCGACACCGTAGAAGCCGCCGCCGATAAGGTTGGCGGCCTTTACCGCCATTCGCACCACCTCCGGCGGCGCGGTCTCGACCGGAAAGGTCTTGAATCGACCGGTTGCCGGCGAGCCCTTGCCCAATGTATGGTTGTTGATGATCTGCCAGTGCCCCTTCGACATATAGTACTGGCAGACAAACAATGGCTTGCGGTCGAGCACGCCAACCCGCCAGTCAAAATCGGTGCGGATGAATTCCTGGGCGATCAGCAGGGTGGACTTGAGGAAGAGGGCGGCGGCCACCGCCTGGAGTTCCGCGAAGTCAGCCGCTTTGAAAACGCCCCGGGAGAAGGAGCCGTCGGGTATTTTCAGAATCACTGGATAGCCTAGTTGATCGCCGATTTTTTCAAACGTGGTGTCATCGCCGCGCGACAGCACCATGGTTTGCGGCGATGGAACATAATTGCACTTGAACAGGTCGCTGAGATATACTTTATTGGCGCATTTGACAATGGAATCGGGGTCGTCGAGCACTACCATGCCTTCGCGGGCGGCTTTGCGGGCGAACATATAGGTGTAATGATTGACAGCGGTGGTTTCGCGGATGAACAACCCGTCGTACTCATTTAGCCGAATATAATCCTTGCGGGTGATCAGCTCCATGTCGATATCCAGCCGCCGAGCCGCCTTGACGAAGTTGGCCAGAGCCTGGCGGTTGGAGGGCGGCATTTCCTCTTCCGGGTGGTACAGCATGGCGATCTCATAGCGGAATTTGCGTTTCGAACGCGACTTGCGCCAAACCTTGCGGCTGAAGTTGTCCAGAGCGGTGGCGAATTCATCCTCCTGCTCGGAAGTCAATCGATTGAATGCGCCGGGGCGGACACTCTCCAGGCACCAGCCTTGGCGGTTCTTGAATTTCGCTTGCAGAATCGGACACGGGAAGAGATCGAAGATATGCCTGGCGATTTCCTGAAATTCGGGATGGGTTGTGGCTCCGAAGTAGATCAACAGGCTGGCACCATCGTCTTCGGAATTCCCATTCCGGGCAAGCAGATTGTGGAGCCGGGGACTGAGATCCTTCGGGTCGAGTGTGACAATTGGTTTGTGACCCAGGTCGGAAAGGGTTGCCACACTTGGAATCACCTTGTCGCCGCGCGCTTCGGCCAGCAGCGAACAATAGTATCCCTTGCTGAGATAGCGGTAGGAGCGGCACAGATTGATGATCCGGGCGCCGCCGTTGTTGACCAGGCCGCCGCCGGGCGACGATTTCAGATAATCGTCCACGGCAACGACATTCTCGCTCGGACAAAACGGTTTCCAGTCGATCTTCCTCTCGATCACCAGCAGGGGGTCGGCCATCACAGCTCCTTGCGGTAGAGAATGGCGGCGGCGCCATCCTCGTAATAATCTGGACGTTCGCCGACCGCGAGATAGCCTGCCTTCTCGTAGAGGGCGATGGCGGCACCATTTCCCCGGCGCGCTTCAAACCCAATCGATCTGCCGCCATTGGATCTGGCGGCGGCTTCCGCCGCTCCCAGCAGGAGCGCTCCCAGACCGATGCCGCGAAAGGCAGGGGAGACTGCCAGGGAATAGATGCGAAACCGGCTGGAATCGCGGCGCGAAAGCAACAGGGCACAGCCGCCGGCAAGTCTCTCGGGGAGCTTTGTGGCAATGAAAAATTTGGCGGTCGGTGATTTTAGCAGGCGGCGAAGGCTCCGGGAACTGAGGCGGTCGCCGGTGAAGCAGAGTCTTTCCAGGGCGAGGATATCGTCGAAATCCGTCATCTCGCCCAGGCGGATTCCCCAGTTTTGATTTGCCGACATTCAGTTGTCTGCCTTGGAATAGTCTGTGGTGGCGGCTTTGCCGGAATCAGGCGCCGCCCAGTCGCGCCAATATGCTCAGCTCGGAATCTCTCTGAAGTATCACAGATCGCAACAGTTGAATAATCTAAACCGAGAAATTCGCATTTTCAACAGGGATTGCCAATGCCGCCTGCGGTGCTATATTGACAACCGCAAAAAGCACACCGCAAACAAGCTTGACAGGAGACTATTTAAGATGACGGAAATGAAGGCGGATATCGCAGTCGTCGGTCTGGCCGTAATGGGCGAGAACCTGATTCTGAACATGGAGAGCAAGGGCTTTACCGTGGCCTGCTACAATCGCACGACCAGCAAGGTCGACGATTTCATCGGCGGCCGGGCGCAGGGCAAGAACATTGTTGGCGCGCACAGCGTCGAGGAACTGTGCGCCAGACTGAAAAGGCCGCGCAAGGTCATGCTGATGGTCAAGGCCGGGGGCGCGGTCGACGCCTTCATCGAGCAGGTGCTGCCCTATCTGGAGGAGGGGGACATCGTGATCGACGGCGGCAATTCGCATTTTCCGGATACCATTCGCCGCTGCGAATACCTTGAGGGCAAAGGCTTGCTCTATATTGGCACGGGCGTGTCCGGCGGCGAGGAAGGAGCTCTGAAGGGCCCCTCGATCATGCCCGGCGGTTCGCCCGCCGCCTGGCCGCATGTGCGCGAGATATTTCAGAAGATCGCGGCCCATACCGACAACGGCGAACCCTGTTGCGAATGGGTCGGCGAAGGCGGTGCCGGGCACTTCGTCAAGATGGTGCACAACGGGATCGAGTACGGCGACATGCAGATGATTTGCGAGACCTATCAGATGATGCGGGACGGCCTCGGCATGTCGAACCAGGAAATGCACGAAGTCTTTGCCAGGTGGGACCAAGGCAAGCTCGACTCCTATCTGATCGAGATCACCCGCGACATTCTGGGCTACCGCGACGACGAGGGCAGCCAGGTCGTGGATCTGATCCTCGACACGGCCGGTCAGAAGGGCACCGGCAAGTGGACCGCGATCGCCGCCCTTGACGAGGGCATGCCGCTGACCCTGATCGGCGAGGCGGTGTTCGCCCGCTGCCTGTCGGCGCTGAAGGAGGAGCGGGTGCGGGCTTCGCAACTGCTGGGCGGCCCCCAGGCTGAGTTCAAGGGCGAGCGGGCGGCCATGATCGACGATATGGAGCATGCGCTCTACGCCTCGAAGATCGTTTCCTACGCCCAGGGCTATCAGTTGATGCAGGCGGCCGCCAAAACCTACGGCTGGAACCTGAACTACGGCGGGATCGCCCTGATGTGGCGCGGCGGCTGCATTATCCGTTCGGTCTTCCTCGGACGCATCAAGGAAGCCTTCGAGCATGATCCGGGGCTGGAGAATCTGTTGCTCGATCCCTTCTTCCAGAAGGCCGTGACCTCGGCCCAAAACAGTTGGCGCCGGGTGGTCACCGCCGCCGTCGAGCTGGGCATCCCGATGCCCGCCACCTCCAGCGCTCTGGCCTACTATGACGGCTATCGCACCGACCGGCTGCCGGCCAATCTGCTGCAGGCGCAGCGCGACTATTTCGGCGCGCACACCTACGAGCGCATCGACAAGCCGCGCGGCGAGTTTTTCCATACCAACTGGACCGGTCGCGGCGGCTCGACTTCCGCCTCGACCTATGTGGTCTAGTCCCGGGGTTCGGAGGTTCCGGATCCCTGGTCCCTGGCCACTGGCCACTGGCCACTGGCCACTGGGTTCCGGAGGTTCCGGGAACTGGGATTGCGGCGCCTCAAGGGGCGAAGGATTTATTGAACAGAAGCGAGCGAAAGACAAGGAATCATCCAAGATCATGAGTGTCGAACTGAAACAAAACTGTCAGTATTCTCTACTCGTACCGACCAGCATGGGGGTGCGGATTACGGCGGCCGACGGCCAGCCGATGCATGTCGGCGGCCCGTTGACCATGCAGGTGACCAGCGCGGAGTCGAACGTGGCCAGCGTCTCCTCCTACCTCGGCCTGAAGGTAAAGGTCTTGACCGCCCTGGTCAAGGGCAGCCCGATTGCGCGTCTGATCCGGGACGATCTGGCCAGCCGCCATATCGACTGCGAAGCCAGGGAGGTGGAGCAGGGGAGCGCCTGGGGATTTCGTCATCAGTTCAATATCGCGGACAGCGGGCATGGCTCGCGCGGGCCGCGGGTCTGGAACGACCGGGCCGGCGAAGTCGGGCGCACTCTCGACGTCAAGGACTTCGACCTGGAGCGCATGTTTGGCCGGGAAGGCGTGCAGATCATCCATCTTTCCGGCTTGATCGCCGCCTTGTCCCCGGAGACCGGACGCTTTTGCCTGGAAATCGCCCGTGCCGCCAAAAAATACGGCACCCGGATTTCATTCGACCTCAACTACCGGGCTTCCTTCTGGAAGGGCCGGGAGCGGGAGCTGGCGGAGATCTTCGGCGAGATCGCCTCGATATCCGATATTCTGGTGGGCAACGAGGAGGACTTCCAGCTCTGTCTCGGAGTCCAGGGGCCGGAGGCTGGCGGGCAGGATCTGGCGGCCAAGATCGACAGTTTCAAGGGGATGATCGAGCGTGTCAAGGCCGCCTTCCCGAACGCCTCCGTCTTCGCCACCACTCTGCGCGAGGTAATCAGCGCCAACCTGCATCGCTGGGGCGCGATTCTGGCGGCCGGCGACGACTGGCAGATTGTCGAGCCCCGTGAAATCGGCGTGCTCGACCGCATCGGCGGCGGCGACGGCTTTGTCGGCGGCATGCTCTACGGCATTCTCAAAGGCTGGGAGCCCGAGAAATGGGTTCAGTTCGGCTGGGCCAGCGGCGCTCTGGTCACCACTCTGCTGACCGACTACGCGCAGCCGGCCGACGAGGAGCAGGTCTGGAGCGTCTGGCAGGGCAACGCCCGCGTCCAGCGATAGGCGTATTGCGCATTTATCTTTATAGTTATAGCCACAAAAAACCTAAAAATGCACAAAAAGTTTTCGGCTCTTTCTCAAAACGAATGGGTTGTCAATAGTTTTTTCTTAGATTTTGTGGGTAACAGCTTGGTTTCAGGTTTCAGGTTTCAGGTTTCAGGAGAGAATAATGGCAGAAAACACCTACATGGCCATGCTCAAGAAATACATATCGCAAGAAACCTTGCGCCAGTATAGAGATCGCTACCAGGAATGTGTACGCATGCTCAATGGTCTGGAGAAGACGCTCGAAAAGAAAATTCCGGTCA
>SLSR01000108.1 GCA_007130365.1 Lentisphaeria bacterium | reverse complement strand
TTTGAAGATTTTCCAAACCAAGCAGGGAGCGTCATTCTAAAATGAGCGGCGGTGAAAGCAAGCAAAACGGACAGGCGGCCAGCGCCGGCGGGCGCTGGGTCGGGTTTCGACCGGAAGTGAAGGTGCTCGACTGCACGGTGCGCGACGGCGGTCTGATGAATGCGCACGGCTTCGACGACCAGGTCGTCAAGGCGGTCTACCATGCCTGTGTCGAGGCCGGCGTCGACTACATGGAAATCGGCTACAAATGCTCCAAGCGCATCTTCGCCCCCGACCGCTTCGGCGCCTGGAAATTCTCGGACGAGACCGACATCCGCCGGATTGTCGGCGACAACGAAACTCCGCTCAAGATCTCCGTGATGGCGGATGCCGAGCGCACCGACTACCATGTCGACATCCTGCCGCGCGAGCAAAGTGTGATCGACATGATCCGGGTCGCCACCTACATCCACCAGATCCCCACCGCCATCGACATGGTCAAGGACGCCCGCGACAAGGGCTACGAGGTTTGCGTCAACCTGATGGCGATCTCCACGGTTTCCGAATGGGAACTGGATCAGGCGCTGGCCGCCCTCACTCAATCCAAGGCCAACGGCATCTACCTGGTCGACAGCTTCGGCGCCCTGTACAGCGAGCAGGTGCAGTACCTGACCCAGAAGTACCTGAACTTCGCGCGGCCGGCCAAGATGGATGTCGGCATTCACACCCACAACAACCAGCAGCTGGCCTACGCCAACACGATCGAGGCGATCATCGTCGGCGCCACCATGCTGGACGCCAGCATGAGCGGTCTCGGCCGGGGCGCCGGCAACTGCCCGATGGAACTGCTGCTCGGCTTCCTGCACAATCCGAAATTCCGCATCAGACCCTTGCTGGAGGCGATTCGCGACCACATCCAGCCGTTGCAGGAAAAACTGCGCTGGGGCTACGATATTCCCTACATGATCACCGGACAGATGAATCGGCACCCGCGGGCGGCCATCGAGTTCAACGAAAAGACTTCGCCGGGCGAGCGCGATGTGGTCGGCTTCTACGACCTGATGATCGAGGAGGAATAGGAAGCGGATCCCAAGCCGATGACCTGCCAGCCCCCTCCAACCCAGCCTGTCTTCAACTGGCGGCGGCAAGTTGGCAGGCGAATCGACGCCGCGGTTTTGACCGGGGCTGCGGCACTTGCCCTGATCCTGCCGACCATCCCGTCTTCCGCAGCCCAAACCGCCCCCGGAATCGACTATCCGGAAATCTTCCGGCTGCATGGCTCCGCGAGCGCCGCCCGCGCCGACGCATCGCGGCGGCCGCCGCCGGCTCTGCTGCAGCCGGTGTCGGGCAGCCCGCTTCCGCAGGCCGTGCCGGACACCCACCCCCCGGCCTGGCGGCTGTCCTGCCGTTTCGCCTCGGATTCCGCGGCGCGGGCGGCCTGGGACATCCCGGTAAAGATCGACTTGCGCGGAGTCCGCGGCATCCGCTTTCAAATGCGGGCAGAAGATCTTTCGTCCGTCTCCTATCTCTCCTTTCACTTCAAAAGCGGCGATGGCTGGTACACGGCCGAATTCTCCCCGCGCGGCGACGGCAACTGGGAGGAGGTCGCCATCGCCAAGTCGCAGACTTCACTGGAGGGGGAACCGGCGGGCTGGCGCGAAATCAGCGCCTTCCGGATCAGCGTGTGGCGTGGCGCGGCGCGCGACACCGAGATCGAAATCGCGGGCTTCGGCGTTCTGCCGACCGACCGGCGAATTGCGGTCGTGCGCGGCAGCCATAACTTCCGCCAGTTGCCGCCCGGCGAGCGCTCCTCGGTTCTGACCTATGCCCGGCGGCTCGCCGACCTGCTCGGGGAATACGGAGTCTTCCCCTCCCTGGTCGAGGAATCCGACCTGGACCGAAGCTTCCTGCGCCGGGTCGGAGTCGTGATTCTGCCCTACAATCCGCAACTGCCGGATGCGGCAGGCCAGGCTTTGGCCGAGTTCGCCGAGCACGGCGGCAGGCTGATCGGCTTCCATACCCTGCCGGGCAGCCTCAATCGAGCCGCCGGTCTGCGCCAGGTCGGTTTGCGGCGGGCGGTCGAGCAGGAGGGCGGCTTTCAAAGCATTGCCGCCGTCTCCGGCGCACTGCCCGGAGCCCCGCCCCGGGTCGGGCAGAACTCCTGGAATATCGCCCTGTATCAGGCGGCCGAGGGGGAATCGCCGCCGCGCGTTCTGGCGCGCTGGCTCGACGGCGGCAACCGGGACACCGGCTACCCCGCCCTGCTGCAAACCGAGCGGGCACTCTGGCTCTCGCATGTCCTGATCAACCACGAAACCGAACATGGCGGCCGGCTCCTGCTGGCCATGCTCGGCCGTTTCCTGCCGGAGCTGTGGCGGGAAATCGCCGAAGCCCGCCTGCAAACTCTGAACGCCAAGCTGCCCTATGCGGATTTCAACGACGCCTACCGAAGCCTGCGCCCATACCGCGCCACCAGGCCGGAAGTCGAAACCTGGCTCGGCCAGGCGGCCAGCGCAAGAATGGCCGGCTACCGGGCTCTGGCGCGGCAGGACTACAGTGCGGTGCTGCACCACATGGACAGAGCCGAACAGGCTCTGGCCGAAGCCTTTCTGCGCAGCCGCCCGAGCCGAGCCGACGAGTTCAGAGCCGCCTGGTGCCATCGCGGCGAAGGAGTCGGCAACTGGGGCTGGTCAAGAACCGTTCGCCATCTGCGCGCCAGCGGCTTCAACGCCATCATCGCCAATATCGCGCACCCCGGCATGGCCTGGTACCAGAGCCGCCACCTGCCGGTGGCGGCGGCGGTGGTCGCCAAAGGCGACCAGGTCGCGCAACTGACTCGCGCCGGAAGCGAGCATGGAGTAGAAGTCCATGCCTGGATCATGGTCTT
>SLSR01000009.1 GCA_007130365.1 Lentisphaeria bacterium | reverse complement strand
AGTTTTCCAAAACCCCAGTTCAGGTTCTTGGATATGCCCATAAAAGTCATAAGTTCCTTGCCCCAACATTCCAACATTCCACGATTCCAATATTCCATGGGATGACAGTGAAAAAACTATTGGCAACCCATTCCTTTTGAGAAAGAGCCAATTATGAATTGTGAATTCAGAATGATGAACTTTGAGTTGCCGCCGATTCATCATCCGACGCGACAGTGTAGACGGTCATCTCCACAAACTGACCTTTGGAATAGTTGAAGCCATCGACCACGGCGCGAGCTTCGACCGGCAACCCGGCCAGCTCCACAGCGGCCAGAAAATCATCCTTTTGACGCCGGTCGACAGCGACCGCGCCGCCCGGGTTCTCGATCAGCCATTGCCCGGCCGGCTCGCCATAGCCAGTCAGCATCGTTTCGGTGCCGATCAGGAAAACCGCGCTCGGCTCCTGGTAGCCGGCCAGAGCGGCGCGCACGGTTCCCAAGCGGTCGAATTCGGCCGCCAGTCGCCGACTGACCCAGAACCCTTCGAGGTTAGGCATCAGCACACCGAACCCCATGCCATAGGCCAGAATTGCGATCGCGACAAAGCGCGGCGCCGCGGTTCCCAGATCCCGATGGCGAAAGGCGCCCCAGCCGATCAGGCCAGCCGTCAAAACCGCGACTCCGGCAAACACCCCGGCAGGATGCAAAACCCGATCGACGACCGGGGATACCGCGAAGAACAGTCCCCCGATGGCGGCTGTGAAAAACAGCCAAAGCCAAAGCCAAAGCGACCGCAGGAAGCGGCCGAACCGGGCTTTGCGACCAGTCGGCCCCGGCCCTCCCGCTGGCGCCACCGCCGCCAAGCCGCCGCGCCGAAGAGCCAGAGCCGTCAGCAGAGCAACCGCCGGATAGGTGGGCATGACATAGTGCGGAAGCTTGGTCACGAAAAGCTCGAAAACCAGCCAGTTCGGCAGTAGCCAGGCCAGGCAGAAGCGAATTTCGGGCTGGTCGCGGTGCCGCCAAACCCAGGGAATTGCCAAACCGGCAAGCAGGGAGGCGGGCCAGAAGAAGACGAAAAACGTCAGCAGATAATACCCCGGCGGCGCGGCATGGGAATTGCTTCCGCTGGCCACCTTGCCCAACAAGTCATCCTGCACCGATTCGACAAAAAAGGCGCCGCCGCTGACCTGGTGAATGGCGATCAGCCACGGGGTCACCAGCAAGGCCATCAGCAGGATCCCGCGCAGCGGCCGCAAGTGCAGCAGCCAGCCGCCCTTGCGCTGCCAGCCAGCCAGGGTCAGGGCGGTCAGGCCGGTGATCATCAGGGGAATCGGCCCCTTGATCAAGCCCCCGACCCCCAAAGCCGCCCACATGGCGATTGCCCAGCCGAGGCCGGCCTTGCCACCGCCCTCCGCCGCCAAGTAAATCCGTGCCAGGCAGGCCTGCGCCACCACAATGGTCAAAAACATGAAGGCGTCGGTCTTGCCGGTTCGCGCCTCCAGGTTGACGACCAGGGAAGCCGCCAGGAAGGCGGCGCCGAGAAAGGCGGTCGGAGCATCGAACAGACGCTTGCCGATGGCGAAGCAAACCAGCACCGCGCCAACCGTGCCAAGCAGGGAAGGCACCCGGTAGGGCCACACCGGATTCCCCCAGGCCGACCCGAAAGCGCGCACTGAAAGCGCCTGCAGCCAGTATATGCCGACCGGCTTCTTGTGCCGTGCCTGATCCTGGAAGCGAATGTCTATATAGTCGCCACTGTCAACCATTTGCCGAGTGGCCTGGACAAAGCGCGATTCGTCGCGGTCCATGGGGGGCAGGGTGAAAAATCCCGGCAGCAGCAGCACCAGGGCGAGCGCCAGCAGGGCGAGATAGGGAACCAGTGGGTGCTTGGCGCAAAGGCTGTCCGGCGTCAACGGTCGCGGAAGATTGCGGCAAGGTCGCGTTTCGGTATTCGTTGTACACATACTCGTTGACGCACATCTTCAGAAAAAATGGTACGCCCGACAGGATTCGAACCTGTGGCCTTCTGCTCCGGAGGCAGACGCTCTATCCAGCTGAGCTACGGGCGCAAGTAAAATTCGCGAAGGCGATTGCGGTTTACAATAAGACGATTAAAATAATTCGGCAATCGCAATTTGCAACCATTGCCAGACGACAAGGGAAAGCCATGGCTGAAAATTCGACCTACACTATCGGACTGGACTTCGGCAGCAATTCGGTACGCTGCCTGATTCTGGACATCGCCAGCGGCCGCGAGTGCGCCGTGGCGGTGTGGAACTACAGCGCCGGCCGGCAGGGAGTTCTGCTCGACCCGGAAAATCCACACGTGGCGCGACAGTCGCCGGCCGACTACCTGGAAGGATTGCAGAGAACCGTAATCGAAGCCTTGGCCATGGCACGGGAGGAGGTGGCCGGGTTCTCCGCCGAAAACGTGATCGGCATCGGGGTGGACACGACCGGCAGCACCCCTCTGCCGGTGGACGACAAACTGCGGCCGCTGGCCTTTCAGGAGCGCTTCCGCGACAACCTCAACGCCCAGGCCTGGATGTGGAAAGACCACTCGGCCATGGCCGAAGCCGAACGCATCACCGAACTGGCGCGCGAAATGCGGCCGCAGTATCTGGCCAAATGCGGCGGCGTCTATTCCTCGGAATGGTTCTTTGCCAAGCTCTGGCACTGCCTGCAGACGGATCCGGAAGTGTTCGACGCGGCCTTTGCCTGGCTGGAGTTCGCCGACTTCATTCCGGCCACCCTGGCCGGGATCGACAATGTCGAAAACCTGCGGATTGGCGTGTGCGCGGCCGGGCACAAGGCCATGTTCAACCGCGAATGGGGCGGCTATCCGGACGCCGAGTTTCTCGACCGCCTCGACCCCAAACTCGGCGCCCTGCGCCAACGCCTGCCCGCCCAGGCCTGGTGCGCCGAAGAGCGGGCCGGCGGCCTGTCGGCGGAATGGGCCGAGCGCCTGGGGCTGGCGGACGGGATCGCGGTGGCGGTCGGCGCCTTCGACGCCCATCTCGGGGCGGTCGGCGCCGGCATCGCCGACGGGCGCATGGTCAAAATCATCGGCACCTCGACCTGCGACTGCCTGATCGCCCCGAACCATGAGCCGTTGCCGGACATCCCGGGGGTCTGCGGCGTGGTCGACGGCTCGATCATGAAGGGCTACTACACGGTCGAGGCCGGACAGTCGGCGGTCGGCGACATCTTCAACTGGTTCGTCGACTACATCTGCCAAGGCGACGCCGAGATGTTCAAAGAGCTGACGGAACCGGCGGGCCGCCTGCGCCCCGGCCAATCCGGCCTGCTGGGTCTGGATTGGCACAACGGCAATCGCACCATTCTGGTCGACGCCCGTCTGACCGGGCTGATGGTCGGCTTCAACCTGCATACCACGCGAGCCGAAATCTATCGCGGCCTGATTGAATCCACCGCCTTCGGGGCGCGCCGCATTCTCGACCGCATCGAGGAGTCGGGCGTAACCGTGCGGGAAGTGGTCAACTGCGGCGGCATCGCCGAAAAAAATCCTCTTTTCATGCAGATCTACGCCGATATCCTGGGGCGGCCAATGAAAGTCTCCGCCTCCTCGCAGACCTGCGCCCTGGGCAGCGCGATCATGGGGGCGGTGGCCGCCGGATCCGAGGCCGGCGGCTATGCCCGACCGGAAGCCGCGCAAGCCGCGCTTTGCAAGTACAAGAAGGAAGCGTACCGCCCGCTGCCCGAGCATCGCGCGGTCTACGACCGGCTCTATCGGCTGTACTGCCAATTGCATGACAGCTTCGGCCTGGCCGAGACAAGCTTCGATCATTCCGGACTGATGAAGGAATTGCTGGAGATCAAAGGCAAGGGCTGACCGCTTGCAGAGCCGACCACATTCAAAGAGAGGCAAAGCAGGACTTTAGTGCCTCCTAATCGCCGGATGACTCGGCGACCGCGGCCGAAGACAATGCCTCGTGCGGAAGAACCAGGCTGGGAGCCACATTGATGCGGATCAGCGGTTCGGACGGATGCCTGATGCGGAAAATCAACTGGCGGATTGCCCGGCAGGCGATACTGTCCAGGTGAAGATCCAAGGTTGCCGGCAGGGGTTCCAGGCTGCGGAGGCAGCGGACTTCATGATCACAGCCGATGGCGTGTACCCTGTGCAGGAAATCCACGCCCGCCATCTGCAGTTGCGGCATCAGCATGGCCAGTTCGAGAGTTGATCAAAAGACAAACCCTAACTATATTGAAATTTCACGGAATCAGGTTTGGCAAAGCAAATGTCGCCCTGCGGGAAATGGATTTGCACTCCAAAAACTCCAAATTCAAGGAATATACTATGAGTTCTGTGCAACAACTGATCCTGTCGGGATTCGCCGACGAGGCGAACCCGTCGCTGGAAAAACAAATCGAAGCCCATCGCGAACTGGGCTGGCGATGGCTCGACCTGCGCAAGCTGCGCGACTCGGCGGGAAAGCCGCAAAACGTCAGCGACCTGCCTTTGTCCATGGTCGAGGAAGCGGCGGCCGCCATCGCCGAGGCCGGCATGGCCGCGCTGGGCTACGGCTCTAACCTCGGCAACTACAACCATCCGGCAACCGAGCCGTTCGAAGTCACGCTGGAGGAATTGCAACGGCTGATCCCCCGCGCCCAGGCGCTAAAGGCGCATCACGTGCGCATCATGAGCTACGCCCTGCCCGCCCGCGGCGAGCCGCTGCAGGAGGAGGAACGGTTCCGCAGACTGCGCGAGATCGTCGGACGCTGCCGGGACGCCGGACTTCTGCCGCTGCACGAGAACTGCGGCAACTACGGCGGCCTCGGCTGGCGGCAGACCATGAAGATGCTGGAAAACGTTCCCGGACTGCGCCTGATCTTCGACACCGCCAACCAGGTGAAGCGACACGACCCGACCCGGGACGGAGAGACCTACCCCCGGCCCAACTGGGAGTTCTACGAACAGGTGCGGGATTGGGTCGATGTCCTGCACATCAAGGATCGGACGCGGGAAGCCCGGCACTGCTGGCCGGGCGAGGGCGAGGGCGAGGTGGGGCGAATTGTCGCCGACTGGCTGAGCCGACCCGAACCCGGCCCGATCTCGATCGAGCCACACATCAAAGGCAACCTGCCGGCCGAGCTCAAAAGCGACCCCGCACAGGCTGACGCCTGGCGCTACGACCACTATGTCGAGTACGGCCGCCGCTTCACGGCGCTTTTGCGTCGTCTTGGATAACGGCGGCAGGGAAACTGATGAGGGAACCACGAATGGGGGCAGGGGGATATGGCGGACGGGCAGGCAGGTCTGGGGGGACTGCGGCAAATCCGAATTGATTGATGCGAACCAATCGGGTCAGCGGCTATGCATGAGGAAGGCGCGGTAGCCTTTGTAGGCCATATAGGCGTCCAGCTTGCCGGCGACTTCCCAGGGCGCGTGCATGCTGAGCAGGCCGGGGCCGCAGTCGACCACATCCATGCCGTAGCGGGCAAGGAACATGGCAATGGTGCCGCCGCCCCCCTGATCGACCTTGCCGAGTTCGGCCGTCTGCCAGATGACCCCGGCTTCGTCGAACACCCTGCGGATTACCGCCATGAACTCGGCGCGGGCATCGTTGGAATGCGACTTGCCGCGGGCGCCGCCGTATTTGGCGAGAATGATTCCGGCATTGACCTGCCCCATGTTGTTGGGCGAGCTGACTTCGCTGTAGTTCGGATCATGCACGGAGTGAACGTCGCCGGAAATCATCCGGGAACGCTCGAGGCCGCGCCGCACGACCAGATCGGAATACTGCCTTTCGGTTCGCGCCGCGATCTCGGCGAAGGTGTTTTCGAAAAAGGTCGACTCCATGCCGGTGGCTCCGACCGAGCCGATCTCCTCCTTGTCGCAGAGCAGCGCGACCGCCGTGTATTCCGGAGTCCGCGAAAGATCAAGCAGAGCGGCCAGTCCGGCATAGGCGCAAATTCGGTCGTCGTGTCCGTAGCCCAGGATCATCGAGCGGTCGAGACCGCAGTCGCGAGCCGGACCGGCGGGTACGATTTCCAGCTCCGCACTGGCGAAGTCGGCATCCTCGATCCCGTATTCCCGCTGCAGGATTTGCAGAAGATGACGGCGCACCCGAGTGCGCGCCTCGCCATCCTCGACCGGGATCGAGCCGAAGAGCAGGTTGAGATTCTCGCCGCTGACCCCTTCATCCAAGGTTTTCTTGCCCTGCTCCCTGCCGAGATGCGGCATCAGGTCGGTAACGCAGAACACCGGGTCGTCAGGCTTTTCCCCGATCGAGATTTCAACCGTATCCCCGTTCTTCAGCACCACCACTCCATGCAATGAAAGCGGCATGGTCACCCACTGGTACTTCTTGATCCCGCCATAGTAGTGGGTGTCGAGCCAACCCAGCTCGCCGTCCTCGTAGAGCGGGTTGGGCTTGGCGTCGAGCCGGGGCGCATCGATATGGCCGCCGACAATGTGCATGCCATCGCCCAGCGAACGCTCGCCGACCACCGCCAGAATGATCGATTTGCCGTGCCAGTTGCGATAGACCTTGTCGCCGGGCTTGAGCGAGCCCGGCCGGTCGGGGATGGTTTCCAGGTCGCGAAAGCCGGCTTTTTCGGCCTTTCCCCGAACCAGCTTGAAGGCCTGGCGCTCGGTCTTGGCGACGCTCAAAAACTGCATGTACTCCCGACAGTAGGCATCGATCTTCCTGCGTTCGGCCGACTTGACCTTGGGCCAGCCGCTTTCGCGCTTCCATTCGGTCGGCTGCGCAGTTTTCTTTTTCGCTGTCATCTATGAGGTCTCCTTGTCTTCACCAATTACAATCAAACGCATCGCATGGCCGAATTCGCATGAATTGATCAGGCTATAGCCATCTATACTTCGAGCTGCTCCGTCGCTTCCGCCTCCGGCTCGCCCAAAGCGCTCCGGGTCAGCAGCGGATCGACGACTTCGCGCAGAAATTCCTCCACCTGCTCGGGCGCCCGCCCGATGAACTTGCGGGGGTCGAGCAGATGGTCGAAGTCGACGGCGACCCGGTCGAACAAGCGGTCGCCGGCCAGGCGCGACAGCAGGTCGTTCTCGCCCCCCTCCTCCTTGACCCGTAGAGCCGCCGCCATTGAATGCTCGCGAATCGCCTCGTGCAGTTGCTGGCGATCGCCGCCCGCCTTGACTCCGGCCATGATGATATGTTCAGTGGCCATGAAGGGCAGCTCCTCGCGAATGTGCTTTTCGATCACCCGCGGCCAAACCTGCAGTCCGCCGGCCACATTGGTCGCCAGATTGAGCAGGACATCGACCCCGAGAAAGGCCTGGGGCAGGCTCAGGCGGCGGTTGGCCGAGTCATCCAGAGTCCGCTCGAACCATTGATTGACATGAGTCTGCGCCGCATTGTCGGCCAGAGAAATGACATAGCGGGCGAGCGAGCAGATCCGTTCGCTGCGCATCGGGTTGCGCTTGTAGGCCATGGCGCTGGAGCCGACCTGCCGACGGCCGAACGGCTCCTCGATCTCCTTCAAATGGGCCAGCAGGCGAATGTCGCCGGCCATTTTACCCGTGGACTGCGCCAGGCCGGAGAGCAAGGCGAGCACGCGATAGTCCCATTTCCGGGAGTAGGTCTGGCCGCTGACCGCCACCCGGCGCTCAAACCCCATGATCTCCGCCACCCGCCGATCCAGCCTTTTCACGCGCTCATGGTCGCCGTCGAACAGCGCCAGAAAACTGGCCTGCGTGCCGGTCGTCCCCTTGACCCCGCGAAAGGGCAGTCGCCCCAGCAGTCCCTCCAGGTCTTCGAAGTCGGTAGCCAGGTCGTAGAGCCAGAGGGCGGCCCGCTTGCCGACCGTGGTCAACTGAGCAGGCTGAAAATGGGTGAAGCCCAGGGTCGGCAAGTCCCTGTGGCGGTGGCTGAACTCGCGCAGCGCCCCGAGCAATTGCGCCAGACGCCGGCGCAGCAGGCGCAGACTGTCGCGGATTTGCAGAAGCTCGGTGTTGTCGGTCACGTAGCAACTGGTGGCGCCAAGGTGAATGATCGGGCGGGCCGCCGGACACTGTTCGCCAAAGGCGTGGACATGGCTCATCACATCGTGGCGCAGCTCTCTTTCCATGGCCTCGGCCAAGTCGAAATCGATGTCCTCGACGCAGGCCTCCATCTCGGCCAACTGCCGGTCGGCAATCGGCAGCCCCAGCTCCTGTTCCGCCCGGGCCAATGCCACCCACAGCCGGCGCCAGGTGGAGAACTTGTTCTGCGGCGACCAGACGAAGCTCATCTCCCGACTCGCATAGCGGGAGGTCAGGGGATTCTCATAGGCGATTCTGTCCATTGAAGGCTTCCTGCTGTTCAAGGTTGCTGTGCCGACAAGCGCTTGCCGGTTTTAATGTAGATGTCCGATCGCGCCCTGCCAGTTTCCCCGCGATGCCTTGCGGGCAAGTGCGGGAGTGGGCGGGAAGGGCGCCGCCTGGCTAAATTTCGAAGTCGACAAGCAGGGGCAGGTGGTCGGAAAGCCTGACTTCCCGCAATACTTTGAAGCGGTCAATTTTGATCAAAGGCGAGTGCAGGAAAAAATCGAGCTCGAAGCGGGGTTGCCAAACCGGAAAGGTCGGCAAACCACGCCGGTTGGCATTGACCAGGCCGGTAACCTCAATGAATTCCCGCAGCTCTGCGGCTCCCCGCCGCGTGTTGAAGTCGCCGGCCACGATCACCGGCCGGTCGTGACAATTGCCGATCAGCCGCACCAGGTCGCGCAATTGCTTGGCGCGAACTTCGCGGCTCAACGCCAAATGCACCAGGTACACGGTCACCCCCTGGATTTTCGATTCCATCACCAGGCGCTTGAAGCCGTAGGTGAAGAAGTGCGAACGCTGCTCATCGGCCTGCTGACGCGACAGAATCGCGTTGCCCTGGTGGCGCAGAACCGGCAGAATCCGAGCCATCGAGCGGGCATGGTACTTCGAGTAGAAGCTGTGGTGGCGGGTGGCGCCTTCGGCCAAGGCCTTGACCTGGCAGTTGCGGGCGGTGCGAAACGAGCCGCTGTCCACTTCGACCACGCCGACGATGTCCGCCTCGGCCTGGTGAATGAACCGGCGCAGCGATTCGAAATGACGATGCGACCGCCGCAGATAGCGATGCATGGTCATCCAGAAATGCGGCATGCTGTTCGGGCCGCCCGTGGCATAGGCAATGTTGTAGTAGAGAAAACGCATCGGGAACGGACTACTTCGCATATTCCACCGAGCGCGTCTCCCGCACCACGGTAACTTTTACCTGCCCCGGATACTGCACCTGCTTTTCAACCGCGCCGGCAATCTCGCGGGCGATCAGGGCGGCCCGGTTCTCGTCGATGCTGTCGGGTTCGACGATCACGCGCAGTTCGCGGCCGGCCTGGATCGCGTAGCATTTCTCGACCCCCGCCATGGCGGTTCCGATCGACTCCAGCTGCTCAAGCCGGCGCAGGTACAGCTCGGTGGACTCGGAGCGGGCGCCGGGACGGCTTGCGCTCAGGGTGTCGCAGACTTCCACGAGAATGCTCAGAAGAGAGGCCTTTTCAACCTCCTCGTGATGGGCGGCCACGGCATTGATGATTTCATCGCGCTCGCCGGCGCGCTTCAGAAGGTCGGCGCCGATCGCGGCGTGCGAACCTTCGACTTCGTGATCCACCGCCTTGCCGATGTCGTGCAGCAAGCCGGCGCGGCGCGCCAGTTTTTCGTCGAGCCCGAGCTGTCCGGCGATCGCCCCCATCATATAGGCGCATTCGATCGAGTGCTTGAGCACGTTCTGCGAATAGCTGTAGCGGTATTTCAGCGACCCGATCAGGCGCACCAGGTTCTGCTTGATGTTGCTCAGGCCAAGCTCTTCGACGGCGTCCTGGCCAACCTTGACAATTTCGGCTTCGATTTCCTTGTGCGCCTTGCCCACTATTTCCTCGATCCGGGTCGGGTGGATGCGGCCGTCCGCGACCAGGCGCTCCATGGCCAGGCGGGCGACCGCCCGCCGCACCGGGTCGAAGCATGAAATGACCACCGCCTCCGGAGTGTCGTCGATCAGCACACTGGCGCCGGTAGCCGCCTCGATCGTCCGGATGTTGCGCCCTTCGCGACCAATGATGCGCCCCTTCATCTCATCGCTCGGCAGGGCGATCGTCGAGGTGGTGCGCTCATAGGCGCATTCATTGGCGTAGCGCTGCATGGCGTTGACCATCACCTCCCGGGCTTCGCTCTCGTAGCGCAGGCGGGTTTCCTCCTGGAAGCGGCGAATCATAGTTCCGCGCTCCCCCTCCATCTCCTCCTGCAGTCGTGCCATGATCTGATTCCGCGCCTGCTCCCGGGTCAACGATGCAATGCGCTCAAGCTCCCTGGCTTCGCGCGCCGCCATTTCGGTCAGCTTTTCGCCTTCAATTTTCAGTGCCTCCTCCTGCTTGCGCAGGACTTCCTCGCGCCGGTCAAGCTCGGAAAGGCGACCTTCCATCAGATCGTTTTTGCGTTCGATGTTGGTTTCCCGCTGATCCAGGCGCTGCTCGATCCGCAACAGCTCCTGGCGGCGCTCCTTGCTTTCCCCTTCGAATTGTTCGCGGGCCCGCAGCAGCTCCTCCTTGGCCGCGATGCGAGCCTCCTTGAGAATGGTCTCGGCTTCGCGCCGAGCGTTCTTGGTCAGCTCCTTGATCCCGGTGCGGGCTTGTCGCTCGAGCAGGATTTTCAGTCCGTATCCGGCGCCGGCGCCGGCCAGCAGGGCGAGCGCCGAAGCCACAATTGTCCATCCGACAGGTTCCATATTCAATTGCTCCTTTGTTTTGCCTGTTGTGTGCCTCAAGGAGCCGGCCGGAAAGGGGAAAGGGCGGGGATTTCGCACCTGGCGAACCCTGGCGGGACGGATCGCGACATGTCCAGGATCGAGTTGTCTGCCGTCAGCCGACCACGGCCGGCTGCGGCTGCGGTCTTACGACGCGACACTCCGAAACCACCATGTCCATGGCTTGATCGTGCGCCTGCTCCGGCAGGTCCGCCACGATTTGCCAGTCGTAGGCGACGCCGACGCGAAATCCTCCGCGAGCGGCCAGCAACCGGTCGTAATAACCGCCGCCCCGACCGAGCCTTCGACCTTGCAGATCGAAGGCGACACCGGGAACCAGCCAGAGCAGTTGCCCGCTATGCGATATCGACTTGTTCATTGGCAAACATTGCGGGTCCGGCTCCCTGATTGCGAACCGACCCGGCTTCGTATCCCGTTCAAAATTCTCGATTTCCACCATTTCATAGGTGCCGACGGTCGAGTTGAACCGCGGCAGAAAGACTCTTTTTCCCAACCTTCCGCACTCCGCAATCACGCGTT
>SLSR01000111.1 GCA_007130365.1 Lentisphaeria bacterium | reverse complement strand
TTTGAGTGGGTAGCTTGTTTCAGTTCACATTCAGAAATGATGCATTGCTCGTGACAGAATTCGGGTTTCAGGTTTCAGGTGTCAGGTGTCGGGTTTCAGGTGTTACCCACAAAATCTAAGAAAAAACTATTGGCAACCCATTCGTTTTGAGAAAGAGCCTTCAGTTTCTTGTCCAAGATCGAACTCCTTTCTCATTTCATGCCTGTACGAAACAGCTCCGAATTTGCTTCAGCTTTTCGCGGTCGGCCATAATGGTCGCATCCCAAGCCAATGTCTGGCGCAGCCATTCCAGGGTCTGCTGAACAAACTCCCAGCCCGGCTCCGGGCTCGGCAGGCGATAGAAAATCCAGCGCCCCTCCTTGCGATAGTCGACCAGCCTCGCCTGATAGAGCAGGGCGAGGTGCTTGGAGACCGTGGACGGCGCCAGTTCAAGCATTTCCTGAATCTGGCAGGCGCACAGTTCGCCGGCGTCCAGAACCATTAGAATCCGCACCCGGCTTTCATCGGCGACCGCCTTGGCCACATTCATGAATTCTCTCATGGCAGATCAATCCTTCGTTGTTTCGTTAATGGGCAAAACATAAAACCATTTTCGCGGAAGTCAAGTTGCTTCCTGTAGGCTTGCCTGTTTTCGGGATTGCCTCAGCCCTGGAGGGGCGGAGCGGGGCGCCGCCGCGCGACAAGGCCGTTCGACGAAGTGTATCCGACACAGTGCGGGGGCGCAGTGTGCAGGCTTTGGTGCGGGCTGGAAGTCCGCCCTAAAACGCCCTGGCCTAATCAGGACAGGTGGTCTGGCAGGCTGCGTTCGCCGCTTTCGGGGCTGAAGGAGGAGACGATCGATTCGAGGATGATCTCCGACTCGGCCGCGTTCTCGCCCAGCAGGCAGGCGATTTCCTGGACTGTGCGCAGGTTCTTGTTGATCACTTCGCGAGCCCGGCGGATCACTTCCCCGCGCTGCACGGCGGGCTGGGTGATGTCCTGCAAGACGCCGCCGACCAGATAGTGCGGTTCCACCGAAAACAGGCTGGCCCGTAGAATCCGCCGGTCGAAGCGCAGGTCGCGGTCGATAATCTCGCGACCGCTTTCCAGGACGCTGCTGAACAGTGGCTGCAAGGCCGGCGCCAGCCGCGACAGCGAAGCGCCTTCCATGCCCGGCTTGCTCTGGTAGATCGTGGCCGCATCCTCGCCGAGCAGCTCGGCGAATGGCCGATTCGATTCGACCACCCGCAGGTTGCGGTCGACAATCACCACGCCCGAGGGCATTGTCTTGAGCAGGGCGTTGGCCTTGCTTTGCGCCAGCTTGCGCATGTAGGAGACGCACATGGTGCGCTCGGCCTTGCTCTCGGCCAGGGCGCGGGCAAAGTCGCGGCAGCTTTCGTAGCCGCAGCCGCCGCAGTTCAATTCGTCGCTCGGCTTGAATTTGCCGACCTCGCGCAGATGGTTGCGCAGAGTCGCCTCGTCGATTTCGGCGGTCGGCGGCAGGTCGAGCGCCCAGAAGGTCTGCAGCCGCAGTCCGCCCTCGGTTTGCGTCGCTTGCCCGACTGGCTTGACATAGTCCTGCACCGCCTGTCTTTTCAGGATCGTGCCGCCGCCGTCGGCCAGCGCCCCCGGCCCGTTGACGCAGCCGCCCTCGCAGGCCAGAAGTTCAAGGAACAGGTGCTTTTTAAGTTTTTTCGGGTCAAGTTCGCGCAGGGCCCGCTTGATCGCGGGCAATCCGGAAAAGGTCATGAGCGCGGCTTGCCCGGGCTCGAGCCGCAGCTCGATATTCCGGTTCATGCCGCCGTCGATCGGGTACAGACCGCCTTCGCGGGCCGGTCGGGGGACGAATCCATCGTCGGCTTCAATGTCGAGGCTCTGCGGGCAAATTCCTTCGGCCTCCAGCCACCCCCGCAAATCGGCGAAAGTCAGGGCCGCGTCGACCATTTCCGGGTAGCGCTGCACTTCCTTCTTCTTGGCCGCGCAGGGACCGATGAAGACAATCCGCACCGGCTCTTTGAAGGTCTGCCGCAGCAGACGGGCGTGCGCCAGCATCGGCGACAGCAGGTCGGTCAGTGCCGTGGCATACTCCGGAAAGTGCTTGGTCAGCAGCTCGACCACACTCGGACAGGCCGACGAAATGTACAGTCGCGGCCGGGTCTCGCCCCGCAGTCGGCTGGCGACCGCGCCCGATATTTCCTGCGCCCCGAGTGCCGTTTCCGAAACTCCGGCAAAGCCCAGGCGCTTCAATGCCCGGATCAGTCGGCCCGGACGCAGCGCTCCGAACTCGCTGGCAAAGGAGGGGGCCAGCGAGACCAGGACCGGGGCGGGCTCGGCCAGCCAGATCCGAACCTGGGCCAGATCGTCGCGAATCCGCTTGGCCCGCACCGGACAGGCGCCGACGCAGATCCCGCAGGCGATGCACAACTCCGGCACCACGGCGGCTCGGCCGGCCTCGACCCGAATGGCCTTGGTCGGACAGTTGCGCAGGCATTTGTAGCAGTCCTGGCATTCGGTCTTTTCGGTGTGGATTGGCGAGATCAAGGTCATTTGCCCGCTCCCGTTGCTCGGATCAGTTGATCAGGAGAGAATCTCCCGTCGCTCGCGATATTCGGTGTGCAGCAGCCGATGCGCGGGCGGGCTGCCGGGTTCCTCCAGAAAGCGCCGATAGCATTCCTTGAGGTATGGATTGTCCTGCGACTTGTGCAATTGCAGCAGTTCGTCGGCGTCGTAGACTCCGCGCTGCCGCAAGGCTCTGGTCTCCGGGCTGCCGGCCACCGGCTGACCGGCTCCGCCGACGCAGCCGTTGGGGCAGGCCATGACCTCGACGAAGTCGTATTCGACGGTGCCGTCCTCGACTCTTTCGGCGAGGGCGCGAGCGTTGGCCAGGCCGAAGAC
>SLSR01000249.1 GCA_007130365.1 Lentisphaeria bacterium | reverse complement strand
TAGTGTGATGTGCTTTTTCATGTTTATTTCCCTTTTATGGTTTGCCGGTTGGTTTTGCCCGGCGGTTTGCGGACTCCGCAAACCGCCGGAACTTTTCAGAAGCTGTAGGAGAGTCCGACTCCGCCCACCAGCTCTCCACTCTGGCCGGCCGCGTCGCGCAGCTCGCCTCTGAGCAGATCGGAATAGCTTACGAAGGCGGTGGCTTCAAGCCCCTCCGCCAGGGCGTAGCTCAAGCCCGCCGAGACCGACATGTCGGTCAAAGACTGCTTGTCAACGCCGAAATAGCCGTCGTTGTTCTTGCCGTCGCCCCAGCCAATCCCGGCGCCGATTTCCATCCCGAGTCTTTCGGACAGCTCGAAATCATGGCTGATCTCCAAGCTTGCGTACCAGCCCTTGACTTCGTCGATGTCGCGATAGACGGTCAGAGTCGGGGACAGCGGCAACTCCAGCCCGACCTCTGCATACAGCTCGGTCGTGGAGGCGTCGCCGGTGCCGGGGAAGGTGTAGAGGATGGCGCCGAATTCCAGGCCGAGGCCTGCGGTCGGTTCAATCCCGTAACTGAGCGTGTAGTCGATCTCCGACACCCGATAGCGCTTGCCCGGACGGTTGACATCGGTCAAGTCCATGTTGGCCCAGATGTCGAAACTAAATCCATACATGGATAGAGTCACGCCGGGCTGCACCACGGGGTCGTCGGTCAAGACCATGCCGCGCCAGACATACTTGCTGACGGCTTCGGCATAGACTTCCACTTCAGGCATCTCCTGAGCCGAACTCGGGAGAGCCGCGCTGAACATGGCCACGCAGATGGCCGCAGACACCAGTTTGATCATTCTCTTGCTCGTTTTCATCTTTGCATTGCCTCTTTTTAATGATTCTTTGTTCTAAATGGTAGGCTGACACTCTTCACTAAGGGCACTGATGTTTGGTTCGATAGACGGTCTCCTTCCTTTTTTCTGGGTTGCTTGCGAGAGCCTTCATGGCTTGGCTTTGGTTGTGGATGGTTGGCTTTTGCCATCCGCTTCATGGCATTTCTTTATCATGGCTTGTGCCAAAGCCCGCAATAATAGACGCAAGTATCTGTTTTGTATGTTGTTAAGGATATTTTTTACCAATCTCCAGAAAGCTTTCCCCAAAACATCATGCGACAAAAATATATCAAAATAGCTAAATAGTACGTTTTTGTGCAAAAAATGGCAGGCCGTGTCAGGGGCGGGAGCAAAGAAATGGAACGCGCTGTCATTTGGCAAAGAAATCCGGCGAAGTGGGGTGGCGATGAAATTCTCGTTGAGTTTTCACGAATCAAGGGTATTCTACTTGACAATGCAATGTTTCAGGTTGAAATATGTCGCGATTCAAACAACAACTTTCATCAACAATCCCAGCTTTGCCATTTGAGCAATGCTGGGCTAAAACAGATGTCTCCGGCAAGCCAGGGCTTTCGGTGCTGGATCACTGCCGAGTGGTTGGCTATGTGGCCAAGGCCATCCTTGATTTTCTGCCTTCGCCAGTAATCGACCGTATCGGCGACAACCCGGTACTTGCGGCATCTCTTCACGATGTCGGCAAGGTCTCGCCCGGCTTCCAGCTAAAGTACTTCCGCGAGGCTTTGGCGAGACTGGGCAACCCCCTGGCCAACTGCCATGCCGGGTTTGACGACAATCATGCGGCGGTGGGCGAGCTGACTCTGGCCTCCGTTTATGGAAAGGATGGGCTTGTGCCCGCTGTCGCCCAGGTTGCCGGCGCCCACCACGGCAGCCGCCGGGAGAATTTCCAGCATACCGACCTGGACTATACGGCGGAGGGTGCTGCCTGGCGCACGGAGCGGCGTCACCTGATCAGGCGGCTTGCAGGCGAGTTTGGGGAATTGGGGTGCCAGCCTGCCGACAACCTTTCAGTGGCTCTTCTGACCGGGCTGGTCTGTGTCTCCGACTGGATCGGGTCGGACGAATCCTTCTTCAACCGAGCCAGTCTGGCGGCGAATGCAGACCTGGCGGCCATGGCTGCGGAAGCGCTGCGGCGCTGTGGCTGGCACAAGCTTGACTTGCGCCCAGGTCTGACTTTCGAGGAGGTCTTTGGCTTTTCCGCCCACCCGGCACAGCGCGATGTCATAGACCGCATCAGGCAGCCGGGCTTGTTTATCCTGGAGGCTCCGACCGGCACGGGCAAAACCGAAGCCGCCCTGTTTGCCGCCTATCGCCTGATCAGCCAAGGCAGCGCCGCCGGCTTCTACTTCGGCCTGCCGACACGCCTGACCAGCGACCGCATCCATTTGCGGGCATCCGGATTCCTTTCGCGCATCGCCCGGCGGCCGCACGCGGTTCGGCTTGCCCACGGCACCGCCTGGCTCTCCCGCTTGAAGCTGGAAGCTGGCTCCGGCAATTGGCGCTACCGGGAAAGCCTGCCGGAGGCCTGGTTCAATCCAGGCAAGCGCGCCTTGCTGTACCCCTGCGCTGTCGGCACGATCGACCAGTCGCTGCTGGCAGTGCTCAATGTCCGCCACTTCTTCCTGCGCTTGTTCGGGCTGGCCGGCAAGGTGGTCATCCTGGATGAAGTGCATACCTACGACATCTTTACCGGAACCCACCTCAAGCGGCTGATCGAGCTGCTGCGCCAGCTCGATTGCACAGTCATCGTGCTTACCGCCACTCTGACCAGCGAACGCAGAGGCGAGCTGCTGGCGGCGGTCGGACACAAGACGGTGTCTTTGCCGGAAGCCTATCCGCTGCTGACCGCAAGCCAGAGCCAGAGCTGTGAATGCGTCGAGCCGCCGCCCCCGGAAAACCGCTTTGTGCGGATGCGGATGGCGCCATGGTCCGCCTTGGAAGTGGCGCAGAACGCGGTGGCCAAAGCCCAGGCCGGAGCCTGTGTCCTGTGCATTGCCAATACCGTGGCCCAGGCGCAGCAGTGGTATTGCGCAACCATGGCGGAGATGCCGGAGGCCGCCTGCGAAGTTGGCCTGCTGCACTCCAAGTTTACCGGAGAGGGCCGCGCCGCCACGGAAGAGAGATGGATGAGCCGGCTCGGCAAAGACGGGCGGCGGCCTGATGGCTGCATCCTGATCGCGACCCAGGTGGTCGAGCAAAGCGTGGATATCGATGCCGACTTCCTGATCTCCGAGCTGGCGCCGACCGATATGCTGATTCAGCGCCTGGGACGGCTGTGGCGGCACCGACGAACCCGGCGGCCGCTGGTCGAGCCGGAACTGGTCGTGGTTGCCAACCATTTGCCGACGGATGCCGAAGCCGATGCTCTTTGCGAAGCTCTGGGCATGGCCAACACCTATGTCTATTCATCCTATGTCCTGTGCCGGAGCCATGAAGTATGGCGGCAGCTGGACGGCCAGCAACTGTCTCTGCCGCAGCAGGTGCGCGAATTGTTGCGGAAAACCTACGAAGAGATGCCCGATGAACCCATCGCCTGGCAGGAGCTGCGGCGGCGGCAGGAGACGCGCAGCGAAAGTCTTCTGCGCCGGGCTAATGCCGTGCAGATCGGCAGTACCGGTATGCCGGTCGGACGCGACGACGAGCGCGCGGCAACCCGCTACAGCGACCGCCCGATGCGCGAGGTGCTGCTGGTTCGCGGCTGGCGTGAAGAACGCGACACCACCGAGATAGAGCTGCTGACCGGCGATACGCTGCGGCTGCCCAAGTACGGCTTCGATGTCCACAGTGCCGCCAGGCTGCGCAGCGGCACCGTCGAGATGCCGCAGTATGCCTTGCCGCAGATTTCGCCACCTTTGTGGCTGCAGGTCTATGTCGGTGCCGCTGCCGCGATCCTGACCTGCGGCGAAGACGGCGACCTGCGGCACGACGGCCGGGACACGGGCTTCGCCTACGACCGCCAGAGAGGATTGCTGCGGATTGTGCCAAAAGATGGCGGCAAAACTTGCCAAACCCGGGTTTTGGATAAAGATTACTTTGCTTATACTGACTTTGAAGCGGAGGATTTCTGCCATGAATTTGGTGACTGGTGAATGGATTCCCGTGATCGACCATTGCGGCGGCTGCACCCGGGTCGGGCTTCGGCAGTTGTTTGCCGCGGCCGAAGACATCCGCGACCTTGCCGTTAATCCCCCTCAGCGCATCGCTCTGATGCGCTTTCTGATTTGCCTGGTGCAGGCGGCGCTCGACGGGCCCGAAGACCAAGCCGACTGGCAGACCTGCAAACGCTCCATCCGCCCCAAGGTCGAGCAATATCTGCAAAGCCGCCTCGCCTGCTTCGAACTGTACGGCGACCGCCCCTTCATGCAGATATCCACACTTAAGCCAACTTATAACGCCGTGCTCGACAAGCTCGACTTCGGCTTGGCGGCGGGAAACAATGCCGTGCTTTTCGACCATGCCGCCTGCCAGCAGGGCAGACCCCATGATGATGGCTGGAAGGCTCTGATGCTGCTGGTTTATCTGGAATATTCGCCGGGGGGTCTGATTGGAACCACCGAATGGAACGGCCGCCCCACAGGAAAAACCAGCGAGCATGCGCCCTGTGTCGAGTCCTCGGCCATCCATACCTTGATTCGGGCAGACAACATCCTGGACAGCATGCACTACAACCTGAACACCAGACAGCGGATTGCCGGTCTGCCCAACCTGTCCTGGGGCAGACCAACCTGGGAACTCGACCTGGCAAACAACCAGGATGCCATGCTTTTGGCCAGCGTTACCACTTATCTCGGGCGCTTGGTTCCGCTGACCCGGGCGATTCTGCTGACCAGAGGCAGCTCGGTCTGCACGCTGGCAAACGGCCTGGCATATCCCAAGTTTCCGGAATGCCGCGAGCCGACGGCAACTGTGGTTGGCCGCAAAAACGGCGATTATGGTTACTTGCCCACTTCGCTTGACCGGCACCCCTGGCGCGAGCTGGGCGCGTTGCTGACTCTAAGTGTCGACCAGCAGGGCGGAGCCTGCGCCCTGGGCAACCTTAAAAGTATCGGGCGCGACGAAGTTGTCGACATCTGGACAGGTGGTCTGGCTGCCGACAAAGGCAAGATTCTAGATGTCGCCGAATGGGGGTTTAGTGTCCCTGTGGGCATGATCGCCAACGAAGGCCCGATTGGCATATACCGCCAGGGCGTGGAGGCGGCGGAAGCCGCCGAAAAAAGACTTTATGCGGCCGTCAAAACCTATGCCACTGACATGAGTATTGACTCAGCCCCGATGCCCAAGGCCAGAACCATCTTCTGGTCCATCCTTGATCAGCACTACGGCGTTCTGTTCGAAACAGCCAATGACCCTGGCCTGCCGCCCGAGGCACAATGGCTGCCGCTGGTTCAGGATGCCGCCCATGCCGCCTTCGAGCAAGTATGCCCGCGCACCACGCCGCGACAAATCCAGGCCTTCGCCAAGGCCCGACCGAAACTCAACCCCAGGAGGAAATGACATGACCCCGTCCCGCCCCCGAGAGTTCATCGCCTCTCTGCAGAAGCTTGCCGCGGCGGCCGACCGTGGCGCCCTGGCCGATCTCCGGCATGGAGTGGCCGATGCCGTGGCCTGTCGCGCCTGGCCGCACATCGCGCCCTTCTGCGACTTGCGCAACCAGGAGGAGCTGCCGGCCTTTGTCGTGGTCGGCGCCGGCTTCGCCATGCACGGGCAGACCAGCCCGCAGGCCGGCAACCTGGGTAGCACCCTGCGACGGATTGCGGTCGAGGGGCGCGAGGGAAACCGGAGCGAGGCATTGAACAGCTTTGCCGGGCGTTTCCGCCGTCTGCTTACCTGCAATTCCGTGGCCGAAGTCTGCGGCCGTCTGCCCGCCGTCCTGCGGGCGGCGGCGCGCCAGGGGCTGGCGGTAAACTACCAAATGCTGCTCGACGACCTGCTGAAATGGCGCGACCAAACACACCGGGACGAAGTGAAGCTGCGCTGGGCCGCCGCCTACTGGGGGGCTTCCCCGGAGGAATACGAGAAGGGAGGCGAAGACCAATGAAGCATCTCACGCGCATCATGCTGGGCAAAAGCCAGGCCGCCGCCTTGCAGCTTGCCGATGCCTATGCCTGGCACCGGAAACTATGGCAGGCCTTTCCCGGCCGCGACGGCCAAGCCCGCGACTTCCTCTTCCGGATCGACGATGCCGGACGCGACTTCCGGGTCTATCTGCTCTCCGACACGCCGCCGACCCCGCCTTTGTGGGGGCATTGGCAGGGCAAACCCGTCGCCCCGTCTTTTCTCGGCCATCGGCAGTACCGATTTCAGCTTCGCGCCAATCCGACCATGCGCCGCGCCAGCGACGGACGACGGCTTGGCGTCTATGGCGAAGACCCGCTGCGCCAATGGATATCGCGCAAGTCCCGGCACCATGGCTTTGCCATACACCCCGAAAGCCTGGTGGTTGGCGCCCCGACCGACGAGTTTTTCCACAAGAACGGTCGCCGCGGCAAGCATGTGTCCGTGGAATTTCAGGGGGTGCTTGCAGTCGAGCGGCAGGAGGCATTTGCCGAGGCCTTCAGCCGCGGGATCGGCGCCGCCAAAGCCTTTGGCTTCGGATTGCTGATGTTGCGGCCGGTGATCGGGCGGTAGGCAATCCTGACTTGCTGCCGCATGCCGACGGATTGCCGGAAGCATAGGCATTGCTAAAATGGCGCTAACGAAAGCTGCGGCCTGCATAGGGAAATGGCGCTGGCGAGAGTTATCGAGTCAGCCATTTCACAGAGGAAAGAAAAAACCCACATGAAAAGCACTATGGACATCCAACAGCACCAACGCGCCCGCCAGCGTGCGGTCGAGCTTGGCCGCTCCATGGATCCCACGGCCTTGCCGGAGCTGATCGAGCTGCTGCGCCTGCCCTCGACCGAAGTGCGCCGCCTGGCCGCCTCGGCCATCGGCAAGCTGGCGGAGTTCGGCGCCGATCCGCCAGCCGCCGTTGCGGCGCTGGCGCCAGTGGCGCTTTGCGACCGTCACCCGCAGGTGCGGCAATATGCCCTGAAGGCGCTGAAGAACTTTGGCGCGGCCGCCGAGCCATATCTGCACGACCTCGACGAACTCGCCGTGAACCCCGCCGCAAAAGACTATGTCTGCGTCGCTGCCCGCGCCGCCGCCGAAGCTGTCCGGGCGGCGCTGCAACAGGCGGCGGAAGACACCGTCGAGCGTTGCAGCCGGTGCCATGCCACCGTCGCCCCCGACGAATGCAGCCGCTCGCGGCAGGCCTTTCACCGCACTTTCTGCGACCGCTGCTTCGACGAGGTCTTCCTGCAACGCCGCAACTGGGAAATGCAGGTCGAACTGAAGAAGACGATCCAGGCGGCCGACGGCACGGTCGTGCAGTCCGACGGCGAACGCATCATTGCCGAAGAGCTTGCCCGCCTCGATCTTGAATATCGCTACGACAACCGGTTTCGGATTATCAAGGGCTACGCCGTCCGCCCCGACTTCTACCTGCCCGAGTTCGACCTGTACATCGAATACTGGGGCATGGAAGACAATCTCGACTATCGTATTGGCATGCTCGAGAAGAAAAAGCTCTATCAACAGGCTGGCAAGCGGGTGCTCTCCCTCTATGCCGGCGACAAGCCCCGCCTCCGCGAAAAGCTGCGCGAGGGGCTGAACCGGCAGAAGCGCCAGGAACCATTTGGCAACGCCAACCAAACCATACAGACAAGCAAACTCCACTAGAAAGGAATCGTACCATGAACCTTATCGAACTGCACATTCTTCAGTCGTTCCCCGTAACCTGTCTTAACCGCGACGATGTCGGCGCCCCCAAGTCGGCGCTCTTCGGCGGCAGTCAGCGCGCCCGGGTCTCCAGCCAATGCTGGAAGCGGGCGATTCGCCTGCAAGCCAAGGAATTGGCGCCAGAACGCTTCGCCGGGCAGCGTACACGCTTCCTGGTCAGGGAGCTGAAAAAAGCCTTTCATGAAGCCGGCCAGGAGAATGCCCGCGCCGGACTGCTGGCGACTGCCGCCGCCGATGCCATCGGCAAGCTCGACAGCGTCGAAAAGGGCAATGTAAAAACCCTCCTGTTCTTTTCGCCGGATGAGCTGAAGGGGGTGGTCGAGGCCATGCTCGAATGCGACTTCGGCGATGACTTGGCACTTGTCTACGATGAAGCGGCGGCCAAGGCCGCCCGCGACAAAGCCGTCAAAAAAGTGCAGGACATCGCCAGAAAGGCAGTCAAGGCATTTGGCGGTAAGGTCAAGGATGCTGCCGACATCGCGGTTTTCGGACGCATGGTCGCCGATGACCACAGCCTGATGGTCGAGGGCGCAGGCCTGTTCAGCCACGCCATCTCCACCCACTCCACCGCCAACGAAATCGACTTCTTCTCGGCGGTTGACGACAAAAACACGGACGGCGACGAGGGTGCGGGGCACATTGGCACTCTTGAATTCAACTCGGCCTGCTACTATCGATATGTCGGCCTTAACCTCGACTTGCTGGACGATGCCGAACACCTGGCGCATCTTGCGGAAGACGAGCAACGACAGGTGGTCGATGCCTTCCTCCGCGCCGCCATTCTGGCCGTGCCGGCCGCCCGCAAAAACTCGATGTTCGGCCATAACCCGCCCGCCTATGTCCTGGGGCTGCGGCGCACGGGCCAGCCGCTGTCCCTGGTCAATGCCTTCGAGTCGCCGGTGCGCAGTTCGCACGGGTATGTCGAGGCCAGCATCGCCGCGCTCGACGGCCACTGGCATAAACTGGCGGAAACTTACTGCCTGCAAAGCCAAGTGCAGAGCGCGGCAAGAATCCCGGAGATGAACCTCGACCAGTTCATCGCCAGACTGACCGGGGACGATCAACATGAATGAGAAAAACGCATATCTGGCACTCCTCCTGGACGCCCCCCTGCAAAGCTGGGGCTACCAGTCTAAGTTCGACCGTCGCACCTCCTTCTCCCAGCCGACGCGCAGCGGCATCCTCGGCCTGCTCTGCGCCGCCCTCGGGATCGACCGCGGTGACATCGCCAGGCTGGCCGAGCTGGCCGAACTTAAGCTCACCGCCTATACGCTCGGATACCAAGGGCGACTCGTTGACTTCCACACCGTCGGCGGCGGCTGGGACAAGAAGCGCCACCGCCGCAATATCGTTCCCAAGGCGGACGGCGGCGTCGGTGCCACCGTGGTCACCCGGCGCGAATACTTGCAGGCATCGCGCTTCGGCGTGGTGGTTTGCGGCTCCCGCGACCAGCTTGCCCTAATCGGCGAAGCTCTGGAAAACCCGCGCTGGGGTGTCTGGCTCGGACGCAAGTCATGCATCCCCGCCGCCCCGCTCATGCAGGGGGTCTTCGACACCGCCGAGGACGCGCTTCAACACCTGTGCGGCCAGGCGGAATGCGCTGCCCCCATCCGGGTCTGCCGCGAAGTCGAAGCCTTCGACGACGGCACCGATACCCTGATGGACACCCCCATCGACTTTGAATCGCGCACATTCGCCCCCCGCCGCATCGCCGTGGAGTGAAGGAAAAATGCCCATCTTCGAAAAACCGCCACTGGAAACTCTGACCACGGCGCAGGAGCGCTGGACGCCGGTCTATCTCGAGCACGGGCGGCTGGAGGTCGACGATTCGAGCGTGAAGTGGATCGGCGCCGACCGTACGGTGGTACGGATACCGGTTGCCACGGTCAGCGCCCTGATGCTCGGCCCGGGAACCACCGTAACCCATGCCGCCATGAAGGCCTGCGCGGACTGCAATACCCCGGTCTGCTGGGTCGGCGAGCAGGGGATGCGCTTCTACTCGTTCGGCGTGGCGCCCACCCACGACAATGCCCGCGCCCGCCATCAGGCCGCCGTCCATGCCTCTCTGGCCAGGCGCACCGAAGTGGCCAGGCGGATGTTCAAGATGAGATTCGGCGACGAGGTCGAAGTCGAAAGCCAGACCATCGAAGCTCTGCGCGGTCTCGAAGGGCGGCGGGTCAAGGCGCTCTACGCCGAAATGGGAGCGGAATACGGGGTCACCTGGAAGGGGCGCAACTACAATCCGGAGAAATGGCAGCTCGCCGACCACATAAACCGGGCGGTCTCCGCCGCCAACGCCTCGCTCTATGCCCTGACCACCGCCGTGGTCTGCGCCATGGGATACCTGCCGCAGCTTGGCTTCATTCATGCCGCAGGCACCCTGCCCTTCGTCTTCGACATTGCCGACATCTACAAGCCGGAAACCACTCTCGTCGCCGCCTTCCATACCCTGGGCATCAACCCCAAGGCCGATGAGAAGGATGTGCTGGTCAGGCTCAAGGCAAAGATCGAGGAACGGAGAATCCTCTTCCGGCTGCCGCGGGACATTGAAAAACTGCTGGCCTTTGAAAAGCCGCCCGCCCGCCGCAACGCCCCGCGCCTGAAGGGAAGAGAAAAACCATGACCGTCCTCGTCTGCAACGACACCCCGCCCGCCATTCGCGGCCTGCTCAAGCGATGGTTTGTCGAGCCGAAGCCGAATGTCTTTGTCGGCACCGTCAACCGGCGCACCCGCGAGAAGACCCTGGAGTATATCCGCCGCAACGCCCCCGGGCTCGGCCTGCTGATCCTGACCACCGAAAGCAATTCGCAGGGATTCTCCATCCGCCACTTCGGCGAACCGCCACGGCGGCCGGTAAACCTTACCGGACACCTGCTGGTCGCGGAGAAATGGGACGAAGCCGGGGAGCAGCCAACATGCTGAAGGCCACCTTCCAATGCTTTCGCGGTATCGGCCCGACCGCCGAACAAAAACTCTGGCAGCGCGGCTGCCTGTGCTGGCGCGACTTCCGCAACGGCGGCGCCGACTTTCTCTCGCCGCGCAAGCGCGAATTGGTCGGAGAGCAGTTGGCCGCCGCCGAAAGCGCCCTGGCCGCCGGCCTGGCCGACTGGTTTCTCAACCGCCTCTCCGGCTCGGCCAAACTGCGCCTGCTGCACGACTTCGCCGACCGCGCCCTGTTCCTCGATATCGAGACCACCGGCCTTGAACCGTTCTATGACGAAGTCACCACCGTCGCCACCTGGCGCAATGGCATTGGCCAATGCTTCGTCCGCGGCTTCAATCTGGAGCTGCTGCTGCCCGAACTGGCAACCGCCGAACTGCTGGTTACCTTCAACGGCAGCCGCTTCGACTTGCCTTTCCTGCGCCAGGAATTCGGCATCGATCTGATGCAGCCGCACCTCGACCTCATGTACCCCATGCGCAGCCTGGGCTACCGGGGCGGTCTGAAGGTCTGCGAAAGACAGCTCGGATTCCGGCGCACCCACTCCGAAGGCGCCGACGGCATGGAGGCGGTGCGGCTGTGGTATGCCTGGCGCCGCCGTCGGAACACGGACGCCCTGCGCCGTCTGATCGCCTACAATCTCGAGGACACCTATTGCCTGGCCTGGCTCGCCGCCCGGCT
>SLSR01000112.1 GCA_007130365.1 Lentisphaeria bacterium | reverse complement strand
CGCGCGGACTGACGGAAGAAGACAGGCTGCTCACGATCTTTCCGCAAAATCAATTGACAAGCCACCAAAACACATAGACGGAAAATGAACAAGCTATGAACTTCCTCGAAGGACTGATCGAAAGAACCCATCGCCTGCACAAAACCATCGTTCTGCCGGAAGGCCAGGATTCGCGCGTGCGCGAAGCCGCCGCGCAAATCGTCGAACGAAAGATCGCCAAGGCAATCGTGCTGCTCGACTCCGAAGAGCAGGACCGGGCCGACACCGGAGAACTGGCGGCCACTCCCGGCATCGAGCTGCACAACTACCTTGACAGCCCGCACGCCGAACGTCTGACCGACTGCCTGCATCGCCGTCGCGGCCCCAAAGGATGGTCGCGGGAAAAATGCGGGGAAGCCCTGCAGGATCGAATCTACTTCGCCAATGCCATGGTGGCCGAAGGTCTGGCCGACGGACTGGTGGCGGGCAGCATTGCCTCCACCCCGGACATGCTGCGGGCGGCCTTTCACTGCATTGGCACGGCTCCAGGGATCAAGGTGGGCAGCAGCTGCTTTGTCATGGATCTGGCGCGCCCGACTCCGGGCGGCGACGATGTTCTGATCTACGCCGACTGCGGCGTAAATCCAAACCCCGATCCAGACGCGCTGGCCGACATTGCAATCGCCGCCGCCAACACGCGCCAGGCTCTGCTTGACGGACAACCGAGAATCGCCTTCCTCTCGTTTTCCACACACGGCAGCGCCCGCCACGAACTGGTCGACAAAATGGCCGAGGCGACCGCCATCGCCAGGCAGCGCGCCGCCGACTTGTCGCTCGACATTGCGATCGATGGCGAACTGCAAGCTGATGCCGCCATCGTTCCCGCCGTGGCGGCAGGCAAATGTCCAGACAGCCCGCTCGACGGCCGCGCCAACATCCTGATCTTCCCCGACCTGCAGGCCGGCAATATCTGCTACAAGCTGACCGAGCGCCTGGCCGGCGCCCTGGCCTACGGCCCGATTCTGCAGGGGCTGGCCCGTCCGGTCAACGACCTCTCGCGCGGCTGCAGTGCCGCCGACATCGTCGGCGTGGCCGCAATTACGGTCTGCCAGGCCGGCTAGCAACAATCTCGGAAGTCAATATGTCCTACATGAACCAAGTTCTTCTGGTCGGACATCTGACCCGGAATCCGGAGTGCCGCTACACGGCTGGCGGCCACGCCGTCGCTGGCTTCAGCCTGGCGCTCAACCGGAATTATCGGGACGCCAAGGGAGAACCTCGGGAGGAAGTCTGCTTTGTCGAGGTGGAAGCATTTGGCGAGCTGGCGGAATCGCTCCGCAGCTATCTCGGCAAGGGCTCGATGGTTTACGTCGAAGGACGCCTGCGCACCAGTCAATGGCGGGACAAGCGCAGCGGCAGAATCCGCCACCGACTCAAGGTTGCCGCCCAACGCATCGACTTTCTGTCGCCGCCCAGTCGCTCGGGAACCTTCCAGGACGAACCGCCGGATCGTCCGTAGGTGGTTGCCACTGCCCCTGGAACTCACCTTCACGCGCAAGTGGAACGTCCTGTTTTTTCGGAAAAGACATTGAGCGGAGTTTGTCGGGGAGCGATTAAGCGCGGTCGTTTGACTGGCGCATTCCTTGTGCTCAAAAAGCGAGGTCTGTCGACGCGCAACCATGCCCGCCTGTCCTGACCGCGTGATTGCGCCGGCCACCCACAAAATCAATCAGGCCAGAGCCTACTCCAAATACTCCAGCAACCGGGTAAAGCTGGCCAATGCCGCCGCCGCCAGAGCCTTGGGCTTATAGGTCTCGACCAGTTGCATCGCGCCTAGCAAGCTGACGCGCGCCTTCCCGACATCGCCCTCCAACAGGGCGGCGTAGGATTCGGTCAACCCCTGGACGCGAGCCGCCTCCGCCAGCAGGCTGCCCGCCGTTTTGATCAGGAAATCGTCGAGCTGCTCCTTGCTTGCGTCGGCGGCCGGGCGCAAGGCCGCAACCGCGTCGGCGGCCAGTCCGGCACCCACCCGCAAGCCACTGACCGCAGCCTCGGTTCCGCCGGACTTCAATTCGCGCAACTTCGCCTCCGAATCGCCAGCCGTTGCGGAAGCGCCCGCCTCCGCAGAAGAGAAACAAGCCCTGACAACCGACGAGGAGACCGCCTGTCGCAAGGCCTGCGTCCCCGCCCGCACCCCTTCCGCCCAGGCACCATAAATCAAGGAGCCTTGCTCGAGAATCGCCTCGGCCTCAAGCTCGTCCTTCGGATTCCATGCCAACTGCGCCAGAAGCTGAATATGATCCAGATAGGCCGGATCGAAGGGGCAGCGGGCCAGCAGCCCGCCTTCGCCGGACGCTTCGGCCAGCCCCCGGCAGGACTTCCGCAATTCGGAAATACGCGGACGATAGCCGGACCAACTGTCGCGGCACAAGATCGGCGAGAGCCAGGCGCCGCCGTCCGCTGCGGTCCCTTTCGCGACCGATTCATTATTGGCCGGCCTTTCTTCTCCATCCCGCCAGAGAAAGGACAGGCGCGCGCCCAGCCCCAATTCATCCAGACGCCCGACAAACTTCGGACTAAGACGGCTGGCCGCGCCAAACAACTCGTCCCCGTCCACCAGCACCATGTCGAATTTCGCTACCGCCACTTCCTCGAGAAACCAAATCAAAAAATCCTCGAGCTGATAGGGGGTCTTGCCGTAGAAATGACCGTCCCGGGTCTCGTCGGCCAGCTTGCCGAAGGAAAGCAAAAGCGGGGTGGTCTGCTCGCGCAGGTAGTCGCGATGCAAGCGCTCGCAAAAGCTCCGCAGCCCTTCGCGCACTTGCTCGGTCTCGAGTCCGGGCACCTGCTTCAGATTGCGGCAGCGCTCAAGAATCCGAGCCAGGGAAACCACATCGATTCCAGGAATCAGACGCAATCCCTTTTCCCGCACGCTGTTCGATATGTTGACGAAAAGGTCGTCGCTGAAAATCCGCGGCAGCTTGGTCTCGCTTCGCCATTTCTTGGCGCTCGGACTATACCATCGCAAGGCAATCTCGGTCTTCAGCTCGGGTGCTTCCGGCAACGAAGCCAGCAGCATATCCACCGGTTCCCCGTCGACCGGATGCGCAACCGTGCCGCACAGATTCAAGCCGAACATGTTCAGCTTGTTGCGGAGCAGCCGGTCCATCATGGCCGTCCATTGATCCGGCGACATGCGCTCCAGCCCCCAGCCGGTTTCCAGAAAAACCCCGCGCCATGGCTGTTCGCTCCAGTCGCGCACCCGCAGGTTGGAGATCCGGGCTCCCGCGCCGAAGCTCCGAAAGATGGCCGCGAAAGTCTGCGCCCCCCAGATGGCGCCGAATTGCGAATGAGTACGCACCTCGACCATGTTGTCGATCACGTTCAACTCATAATAGTTCTCGCGGCCAACCTCGGACACCCCCTGAAAGTTCAGCTCGTCGGGGCTGACGACATTGATGCTCACGACAAACTGCTTCTTGTTGGCAACCACCCGAATGCCGGCAGAGGAAAGCCCGCTGCGAATGGTCTTGCGGATAAACGGCAGGACATCCGAGGTGGCCAAACGGACATCGGCGGACAATTCGCTCTCCCCCTCGACAATCGAAGCTTGCCGCGGCTGCGGAAAAATAGCCGAGATCATACCGTTTCCTTTAACATTGGTCATTCTATTGCAACTCCAGCTTGGCCCGCCCGATTTTCAAAGCCGTCTTGCGGAGATGCCGTCAAAGATCGCGTCGCGAAAGCAAATAAACAGGCGGTCTCACAAGGTTTCGTTTCGCCGCGCAAGGGCAAAGTTAATCTAGTGGGCGGACGCGATTTGTCAAACTGTCGGGAAACGAATTGCAAACTGGGATTTATCAGTCATTGTTACCTTGTACAGAGTTCGGGGCACGCCGAGCCCTCTCAAGTATTTTTTGCTCGCGCCAGGCAGCCAGACCGAAACGACAAACGTTTGCCTGCGCCACCGAAGCCACCCGCGAACTCACATTCCCGCAACCGAGCCGTACAGACCAAGACTATGCGATCATCGGAAAGAGAGAAAGACGAAATCGTCCTGCAGAACCGGCTGATGGAGATCGCCCGCGAAAACAACGTGCGATTCACCCACGTCACCCCCGAAGACCGCCCCGTCGAGCTGGTTCAGTTGATCGACGAGCAGGCCGAGTTTTTTTCCCACTACAACGGGCAGGTGGTCGACCAGAGCATCGGCGACACCATGTCGTTCGACTACATGGACGGCATCAGCCTGAGCATTCGCCACTACTACCCATACGACCCCGAAGCGCCGGTCGACATGAACGAGATGGGGGGCGGTTCGCCGCACCAAAGACTGGTGCCGGTCTCTCTGATGTCCAGGGATCTGGACTTGGACTCGGTACTGATCGGCCGGTTCGTGGCCGGCATCACCAAGTATTCGGCACGCCGCGAGGAAGGCGGCGACTTCTGCATTCAAATCCTGGTCATGAGCGTGTGCGGCAACGGCACCTTTCGGGAAAACCTCACCTTCAGGGGGCGGGAAATATCCCCGGCTCCCGCCGAAACCAGCATCACCACCCAGGACTTCGCCCTGGTGGCGGCCATCTTCCAGGCCCTCGAAAAAGGCTACGGCACAAGCGGCATCGAGTTCTTCACCCTGGAGGTTATGCGCAATCGCTACTACCTGTCGGAGATGGCCGGGCGCGACATTGGCATGGACATGGCTTTCGACGCCTACATCAAGCTGTTCGGCAGCTATATGGGGGACTTCCTGAAAAACTACCGCGGCCAGGTCGCGGCCACCAGCCAGCGATTGAGTGCCGAACATCGATGAGCGATTGTTCCAGAACCATCCATCCAGACCGTTGTTTCCTTTTCGACCTTGGCGGCGTGCTGATTCGGCTGGCCGACCGGGAACGCGCCGTCGCCTGGAGCGGCGGACAACTCACCGCGCCGCAGATCGACAGACTCTGGCGCGGTTCGCCGCTGGTCGCCGGTTTCGAAGTGGGCGCCTGCACAGAGCGGGAATTCGCCGCAGAAATGATCCGCCAATACCGCCTTTCCTGCACCGCCCAAGAACTGCTCGACGAATTCCGCGAATACGTGATCGAACCCTGGCCCGGCGCCCGGCAAATGCTGCAGAAACTGCGAAACTGCGGCATCGTAGCCTGCCTGTCCAACACCAACCCGCTGCACTGGCGGAAGATGGAACAGGAAATGGCGATTCTCGACTGCTTCGACCGCTGCTTCGCCTCGCACCTGATCAAGCACCGAAAACCCAGCCCGGAAGCCTATCGCTTCGTGGTCGACCGCCTCGCGGTCGAACCGAAAAACATCCTCTTTTTCGACGACAACCAGGAAAATGTGGAAGCCGCCCGCCAACTCGGCATCCGCGCCTGCCGGGTCGACGGGGTTCCCGGCCTGAAGACCGCCCTCCGCCAACACTGCCCGGAAATCGCAACCAGACCCTAGCATTTCCAGCCCTGCCCTCGCCCGATCCCCGCTCCGCTCGCCCTGTTATGAGGTGCCTCTCCAGGCACAATCGGATTCACCGCAATCCCCCAGGCGCTGCCTGGGGCTGGGATGATGCAGCCCCTCCGGGGCTCAGGCCATACGGTGGCGTCCCGACCGGGGCGCGGTTGCCCCGGACATCGACGATGCAGAATCGGAGTCGCTATCGGAATCGGCATCGAAAGGAAGCAATACGCACGACAAAGTCTATTTAGCCGCCCTACTGCTCGGCAGAGCGGGCGAAGCGCCGGTAGAGGCGAGTGTACAGGCCGTTGTCGCCCAGTAGTTTTTCGTGCGAACCGCGCTCGACGATCCGCCCCCGATCCATGACCAGCACCAGGTCGGCATGCCGGATCGTCGACAGGCGATGGGCGACAATGAAACTGGTGCGGCTCTCGAGCAGCACGGAGAGGGCGCGCTGAATTCTGGTCTCGGTAATCGTGTCGACCGAGCTGGTCGCCTCGTCGAGAATCATGATCTTCGGGTTGGCCAGCATGGATCGGGCGAAGCATATCAACTGCCGCTGTCCCAGGCTGATCCCCCCGCCCTTTTCCCCGACCACCGTCGACAAGCCTTCCGGCAAGGCCTCGACCAAGTCCAGACAATCGAGCCTCTGCAAGACCTCGACCACCTCCTGGTCGGTGGCCTGCCAGCGGGCATAGCGGATGTTGTCGAGGACGGTGCCGGTAAACAGGAAGTTTTCCTGCAGCACAATCCCCAGCTGTCTTTGCAGCGCCCGACTGGACAGTTGCCGGATGTCGATATCGTCGATCAGCAGCCGTCCGCGGTCGGGCAGATAGAACTTGCTGATCAGCTTGATGACGGTGCTCTTGCCGCTGCCGGTCTCGCCGACCAGGGCGACGGTTTGGCCGGGTTCGGCCACGAAGGAGAGTCGACGCAACACCGGCTCCTTCGGGTTGTAGGCGAAATCAACCTCGCGAAACTCGACCCGCCCCCGGAGATCGTCCGGAGTTATGGCGTCCGGCGGATCCTGCCATTCCGGCTCACGGTCGAGCAGGGAGAAGATGCGTTCGGCGCCAGCCATCGCCGACAGGGCGCTGTTGTACTGGTTGCCAATATTCTTAATCGGCCCGAAGAACAGGGGAATCATAATGAAAAAGGGAATCAGGGTGGCCGGCTCCATGTCCCCGTGCAAAACCTGCCAGCCGCCGACCAGCAGGGCGAAGGCCACGAACATCTGCGAGTTGAGATCAAGCAGAGGCACGAAGACCCCGGCATTGCGAGCCACGCTCATGTTGTACTGGGCATGGTCGTCGACCAGGCTGTGAAACAGATGGGCGTTGGTGTCCTGGCGGGCAAACCCCTGGGTGACGCGCACTCCGCTGACGCTTTCGGCCAGGGTCGAAGTCACCCGGCTGAAGCTCTCCTGCACCTCGCGATAGGCCTTCGACAGTCTCTTGCGGAAGTAGGAGACGATCAGGTAGAGCACCGGCGCCATGGCCAGGATCACCAGAAACAGCCGGAGATTCAGGTACATCATCATGGCGGCCGCGACCAGCATCTGCCCCAGTTGCACCAGACTGACAAACAGCACGTTCTGCACGCCGACCCGCACCGCCTCGGCATCGTTGGTGATCCGGCTGATGTTGCGGCCGAGCTTGGTCTTGTCGAAATAGTACATGGGCATAGAGTGCATATGGGCGAACACCTGGTTGCGCAGATCGTGAATCACCTTTTCGCCGAGTTCCTGCCCGAAGCGCGAACGCCAATAGAAGACGAAGAGCATCAGCGCGACCAGAACGACCAGGATCGAGGTTTGCACGAGTACGCCGCGCAGATCGCCGGCACTGATCGGCCCCCGGATGATATAGCCCATGTAGAAGGGAATGGTCGGCAGCTGAACCGAGCGCACGACCACCAGCAGGAAAAGCCAGTTGCGAGTCTTGGCATAGGGTCGGGTATAGGAAAAGAGTCGCTTGATCAAATTGAGATCGAGCGGACGCTGCTCGACCTCGCGCGAGCGCTCCGTCACCTTGGTCAGTTCGGCCATGGTATTGTATTCCGCCGATTTCTTCCTGGCTTCCGACATTCTGTTCACCTCTGCTCCGGAATCGATGCGAGAATTTTGCGGGTGGCCGAATCGGCCAGTTGGTTCGAGGCGGCTTCCAGGTACAGGCCATTGTTGCTCATCAGGCTTTCGTGGGTGCCCTGCTCGACAATGCGCCCCTGGTCGAGCACGATGATGCGGTCGGCCCGGCGCAGGGTGGACAGGCGATGGGCCACGATAAAGGTAGTGCGTCCGCGCATTGCGTTCTCCATCGCCTGCATGATCTCCTCCTCGGTCTCCGGATCGATTGCGGCGGTCGGATCGTCGAGCAGCAGAACCGGCGGCTCCAGCAGGATGGCGCGGGCGATCGCCAGGCGCTGGCGCTGCCCGCCCGACAAATTATCCCCGCCCTCGCTCAAAATCGAATTGTAGCCCTGCGGCATCTGAGTGATGAATTCGTGCGCGGCCGCCACCCGGGCCGCCTTCTCGATCTGGGCCGGGCTCGCCTCCGGATGACCGAACGCGATATTGGCCGCGATTGTCGTCGAGAACAGGAAGCTCTCCTGGAACACCACCCCGACATTGCGCCGCAGAAAGTCCAGATCGTACTCGCGCAAGTCACGATCGTCGAGCAGAATGCGGCCGATTGTCGGGTCGTAGAAGCGGGGAATCAGACTGAGCAAAGTGCTCTTGCCGGAGCCCGTGGCGCCGAGAAAGGCGACGCACTGGCCAGGCTCGACCCGGAAGTCTATGTCCTCGAGCGCGTTCAGCCACCGCGCATCGTCGCCCGTCCCCCGATAGTTGAAGGACACCCGCTCGAATTCAACCCTGCCCTCGATCCTCTCGACCCGCAGAGGACGCGGCGGCGACTGAACCTCGATCGGGGCGTCCAGCACCTCGAACACGCGCTGCGCCCCGACCAGAGCCTGCTGCACCACGTTCGACAGGTTGGCCAGCTGATCGACCTGCATGGAAAACTGCAAGAGCAGATTGTAGAACACCAGCAACCCCGTGCCAAGGGTGATCTGCCCCTGCATAAACAGATAGCCGCCGTAGCCGATCAGGATCAGCAGGCTCAAGTGGTTGGTTCCCTGAATCGCCGGCATCAGAAGGCTGTGGTAGTGGAAAATCCGCTGCTTTTGATCGCGCACTTTCCGGTTGTGCCGGTTGAACTGCCGAATCTCCTCCTCCTGCATGGCGAAGCCCTTGACCACATGAATGCCTTGAATGCTTTCAACCATCCGTCCGACCAGGTCGTCGGTCAGGAGGCGATTCCGGCGATACTGCGGTTTGACGATCTTCCCGTAAAGGCGCGAGAAATACCAGATCAGCGGCGTCGGCAGCAGGCAGGCCAGGGTCAGGCTCACGTTTATGCTGAGCATAAAGACCAGAAAAATAACCAGGGTTATCCCGAGAATAATCGTCTTGATCAAGACTTCCTGCACGAACATGCGCGTGGTCTGCACGTCGGAAGTCACGCGATTGATCAGGCTGCCGCTGGTTTTCGAGTCGAAAAAGCGAAAGCTCAACCGCTGCATCTTGTCGTAGACCGCGGCCCTCAGATCGACCACCAGCTTGCTCTGCACCACGTAGTTGGTCAGGATCGTGTTGCCCATGGTGAGCAGAAACCGCAGAAAGTTGAAGGCGAGGATGGCCAGGGCAAGCGCGGAGACCACCTTGAGCGGCCGCCAGCTCGAGGGTGGCGCCCAGCCGAAGGGCCAGCGCAGCAGATCGAGACCGCCCTCGCCGCCCAGCAGCCGCCACTCATGCTCGATATAGTCGACTCCCAGGCCGACCAGACGCAAGCCGCTCAGGTTAAGCAGCAAGATCGCGATCTGCAACGCGAGCACAGCACAGCACCACCATCGATAGCGCCAGGTAAGCTTGAGCAGGCGGCGAACGATTGCGGAGGTGGAATGTGGAGCTTGACCCTGGTCGTCGTTTGCAAGGTTCATAAGGCGAATCCGACCGTCATGCGTTGATCAATTGACAATGACACGCCTTTCGGAAATTGCAATTCGGCGGCTCGCGATTGGCAACCGGCAGAGCGCCGACTATAGTAATTTATACTCAAGCCGATTCAAGCGACAACACTGTCGCGGCAACTCGCCCAACCTGATCAAGCAGGGACGAAGCAACCCGGGAGAGACCACCTTGAAAGACCTGCGCGAACTGAAGAACAAACACCATGGACAACCCGCCTTCTGCCTGGGCACGGCGCCCCACTTGAACCAACTCGACCTCGCCCTGATTCGCGACCGCGTCTCGATCGGCTGCAATCAACTGGCCTTGCGAGCCGACGAGCTGCGGCTGGACTATGTCTGCTTCCAGCGCCAGGAACGATTTCTGCCGGTGCGCGAGCAACTGGCCGACGCCGACCACCCCCGATTTCTGATCCCGCAAGGCCTGCTCCAGGAACAGGGCGACTGGTCTCCGCCGTCCGAACTGGAAGAGCGAGTCTATCCGTTCAATCTGCGCTTTGCCACCCCGGGACACGCCGAAACCTTCTCCTTCGACCTGGCCAACTGCATCTACGCCGGCGACTCGCTTGCCATTCAGATTCAACTGGCGGTCTGGATGGGCTGCCGCCCGATCTACATCCTCGGGGTCGACGCCGCGATCGCCGATGCCGAGCACCCCTTTTTCGACACCACCACCATGGACGAACAAACCAGAAGACGGGTCAACTGCTATTCCTTTCCGGAACTCGCGCAGTGGCTGGAAAACACCCGGCATCTGCTGTGGGCCCGCGGGATCAGGCTGTTCAATGCGGCCGCCTCGGCCAGCTCCCTGGAAACCCTGCCCAAATGCCGCCTGCAAGCCGCCGTCGGCCGGCCCCGCATCGCGGTCACCTCCAAGACCTTCTGCCAGGATGAATACTTGGTTCACGAGCTGAAGCGATATTTCTCCGAAATCGACCTCAACCAGTCTTCGGAAAAACTGGCCGGCGCCAAGCTGGTCGAATTTCTGGCCGAAGCCGACGGCATGATTCTCGGCACCGAACCCTTCTCGGCCGAGGTGATGGCCGAGCTGCCCTGCCTGCGCTATGTCTCGAAGTACGGCGTCGGGCTGAACAATGTCGACTTCGACGCCGCCAAGCGCCAGCAGATTGAAGTCTCCTACAAGAAGGGGGTGAACTCCGACAGCGTCGCCGAGCTGACCCTGGCCTTCGCGCTGATGCTGCTGCGCCGGATCGACCCCTCGATTCAAGGCTATCGCCAGGCAAAATGGCGCAAACTGCCGGGCCGCGAGCTGGCCGAAAGCACGCTCGGAATCGTCGGCTACGGCCATGTGGGGAAAGTGGTCGCCGCCAAGTTCGCCGCACTCGGAGTCGGCCGTCTGCTGGTCAACGACCTGCTCGACTTCCCGCGCCTGCCCCCCTGCGAGTTCGCGCCGCTGGACTACCTGCTCGAACAAAGCGACATCGTCACCATTCATGTCGATGCGGAAAAGCGCAACCGCCGCCTGGTCGGCCGCGAGTTCCTCGGCCGCATGCGCCCCGCCGCCGTTCTGATCAACACCTCGCGCGGCACCGTGGTCGACGAAGCCGCTCTGGCCCGGGCCTTGCAGAACAACACTCTGGCGGGCGCCGCCCTCGACGTCTACGAGGACGAACCGGAAATCAACCCGGAGCTGGCCGCCTGCGCCAACCTGCTGACCACCTGCCATATCGCCGGCAGCAGCAATCGGGCCATAAAAAACATGGGCTGGGCGGCCATCGAAGGATTGCTCAACCTGTTCGGCATCAGCCCGCTCTAGCCTGATTAATTCGCCCCCAAAGGGCGGCCAATTTCACCGCACCTTGCTCCGAGCCATCGCCTTGCGGCAGAATACTACAGTTGCGGCT
>SLSR01000024.1 GCA_007130365.1 Lentisphaeria bacterium | reverse complement strand
GGATGTCTATCATCTTTCGATAGGCTATGTTGCATGGGTTTACGAGAAGGCCGACAGCCTGAACGGAGTCCATCGGCCTACAGCGTCGATTTCGATCCCGATAGCGATTTCGATCCCGAAGGGCGGCCAATTTCACCGCATCTTGCTCTGCTCCGGCGCCTTGCGGTAGATTGCTGCAGCGACGGCTTGGATCGTAGCAATCTACGGTGAACTTGGCTCGTGAACAATTCGGGCTAGCCCGAGTTTCGGGGAAATTCCGGTTCTGCTCCGAGCTTGGCGAGAACTCTTAGGTATTCGCTGGCGGCCCAGGCCTGGGCGCCGCAGCCGCGTTCCCGGTGGGGGGCGTCGCCGTCGACGATCTCCGGCAGGTGCCCGATGCAGCCCTGTTCAAGCAGGATGCGGGCGCCGGCGGTCAGCAGCGACCGGGCGGTGGCGCGGGCGGAGTCGCCATGCACCATCCAAAGCGCTTCGCAGTACGAGGGAAACGGCCAGGTCCAGGCGGTGCCGTTGTGATAGGCCGGCTTGCGCCGGGTGTCTTCGTCGCCCAGATATTGACCGGCATAGGGGCGGTGCGGCTGGTTGAGCAGTTGGCCGTCCCGGTAGATCGGCAGAGCGGGTTCGACGGCGCGGTCGGCCAGGCTGCGAATCGCGCCCGGAGTCAGCAGCTCCTCGCTGCTGGCCACGATCTCGCGGCACCGTTCCGGATCGCGGATGGCGCCCAGGGTGACCGCGAACAGTTGGTTGCAGCGGAGGGCGTTGTCGGCCACGGCCTGGGCGGCCGGAGTGCCGGGGGCGGCGTGCAGGCAGTCGGCCAGCCAGTTGTGGTCCGGGCTGAAGAAGAGCCGGTGCATGGAGTTTCGCGCCCGTTCGGCCAGTTCTCCCCACCTGGTCTGGTCGGGGTCGATTTCCGAGAGCCACTGCAGGGCGGCGATCCAGAGCGCCTGGATTTCCACCGGATAGCCCTGCCGCGGGGTGGCGGCCGGGAAGTTGGTGTCCATCCAGGTGAAGTGCGAGGGGCTGAACACCAGGCCGCTGTCGGGGTCGACCCCGATGCCGTTGGCGGTGGCGGCAAGGTAGTTTTCCCCGATCGAAGTCAGAACCTGGCGCAGACTTCGGCCGGGGGCGCAGGGCTGTTCGAGAAAGTCGGGGTCGCCGGTGGCCTCGATCAGCTCGCGGCAGGCGATGAAGAACCAGAGCGGCGCGTCCGAGGTGTCGCGGTTCGAGTCGTCGCCGCCGCGAATCATGTTGGGCAGGGTTCCGCCCTTTTCGAAGCGGGCGAACTGGAGCAGGATGTCGCGGGACTGCTCGGCCATGCCGGCCGCGACCATGCCGCGCAGGGCGATCAGGGTGTCGCGACCCCAGTCGAGAAACCAGGGATAGCCGGCGATCACGGTCAGTGACTGGTCGCGCTTGACGATGAAGTCGCGAACCGCCTGCCGCAGAGTGGTTTTCAGGGGCTGCGAGTCGGCCGGCTCGCGGCCGGGGGCGGCGGGCTTGCCGCGGCCGGCCGGGGGGGCGGACTCCGCAGACCTGCCGCCGTCGGCCTCGGCGGTCAGCTCGATCGACTCTCCGCCCTTGATTCCCCCTTCGAACCAACCGGGGCTGAACAGGTCAGAGCATCCGTCGAGACCGCGTTCGGCATCGAGCGGATGGGCTGTCATATACTGCCATTCCGGTTCTTGGTGAAAGGTTCCGCGCGAAGTCCGCAGCCGCAGCCGCCGATCCTTGGCCGGGGTGAAGTCGAAGCCGGAGTGGCGGGCGGCCACGGCGCCGGGCCAACTTTGTTCCGGACCGGCGAAGGCCTTGGTCTTCTCGTGGAAGGAGCGATCCTCGACATCCGGGCGCAGGATCAGCTTGACGTCCCGTTGGTCGTCGAGCCAGTCCGACGTGGGCAGGCGATCCGCCGCCACACGCGTGAACCGCAATATTGCCAGGTTCCGCCGGTCGACCAGGCGCAGCCGGACAAGCAGGCGGATTGCCCGGCCCATGCCGGTCGGGACGGCGAATTCCCAGACGGCGGAACCGTCGGGATCCCGCCTGAATTCGCGCAGGCAGTCGCGGTTCAGCTCGCGGGAATAGCCGCGATTGACGATCCAGGCGCGGCAGCGCGTGAACATGATCCGGCGGTCGACCGGGTAGTCGGAATGGAGATTGGCGGCGAGCAGTCCGTCGTACTGACTTTCGATTTCGCCCCAGGCGCCGCGCACCTGGGCCATGGCGCCGCGCCCGTTGACGCAGAGCGCATAGCCATGGCGGTCGATGGTCTGCAAGGCGGAAAAGGCGTGGCGGATCGACGGATCGCGATCTTCGCAGGGTGCCACGACCAGCTTCGAGCGGTGGTGCTCGGAACCGCTGGCGGTGTGGACTTCGAGTTGCAGGAAGGCCTCGGTCGCGACTGACTTCGGAAGCATGTCGCGACGGTTGTCGAGGCTGATGATCAGGGCGTGGGTTCCGTCGCCCAGGCGCAGGGCGGGGCGCCGGGCGACCACTGCCCTTTGTCCGACTCGCAGTTCCGCCATGAAATAGCTCTCGGCCGAAATCAGCAGCAGGTGATTGTGTGGCACGACTACCGTGCGGCGGCGGTCGCGAGGCCAGTGCCAGGCGAACAGTCGGGGATATCGGCCGGGCTGCAGACGGCGGCAGCAGACGGCGGGATCTTCGAGAAAGCTGGCCGCATACTCGTCGGGGTCGAAGTCCGCGAGGTCGGCAAACCCGTGATAGAACTGTTGCAGTTCGAGAATTTGCGCGTGCAGCAGTTGCCGGGCGACGGCGGCCGGGAAACCGTTTTGCGGAGTCCGCAAACCGGCTTCGAGCTGCGGGTCGGGACGGCGCGCGAGACAGAGAGCCTGCGCGGGCTGGAGCGAGCGCGAGAGCCGCCCCTCCCGAAGCTCGCAGTCGACGGGTTGGTCGTGCAGCAGGTCGTGGAGGCGGTGGCCGGAATGGTCGGCGCCGGCGAATTCCTCGGCCGGCCAGGCGACCGGCTGCTGCTGGCGCCAGTCGAGATTGATCAGGATCAGCAGGTCGCGCTCGGGCTTGCCGCCGGCGCGGAGCAGGGCGATGGAATTGCCGTCTCCGGCCTGGATCAGTCGCGGCTCGACTCCGGGCAGGAAGGCCGGGTGGCGGCTCAGCAGGCGGTTGATGCGAGCCAGGAAGTCGACCATGTTATCCGGATTGCCCCAGGCGAGGGAGGGGGCATTGTGGACGTCGATCTTTTCGGTGGCGAACCATTCGACGCCGTTGGCGATGGCGAAGCAGCCGTTGCGCGAGGCGAGGGCGTTGAGCGCGACCCGCATGATGGCGTATTGGCGGTCGGTGGCGGCGAGCCGGGGGTTGTCGTGGGTTTCGGCGAAATTGATCAGCAGTCCGGCCTGCGCGCCGAGTCGCAGACAGCTCGGCAGATAGTGCTCGATCTGGCTGCGGTCGTAGTTCTGGAACAGTTCCGAGTAGGCCCAGTCGAGGTTGGCCTGGTCGAGCAGTTGTTCGGTGACGCTGACTTTGCCGCCCAGCCCTTCGAGCAGAAAGGTGGTGTCCGGATATTGTTCGCGCACCTTGGCCACCATGTATTGCCAGGCCGCGAAGGGCAGCAAGTAGCCGGCGTCGCAGCGAAAGCCGTCGACCCCGCGGGCGCACCAGAAGAGGAAGACTTCGGCCATGTGTCGCCAGAGCGAGGGTTGGCGGTAGTCCAGCTCGGCCAGATCCTCCCAGGTGACGCCCCAGGCGCCCGGCGAATGAAAGCGCTGCTGGCTGTCGCGGACGAACCATTCGGGGTGGTGAATCTGCAGCGACGATCCCCAGCCGGTATGGTTCATCGGCATGTCGAGAAACAGACGGCCGCGGCGGGCGTGAACCGCGTCGATCAATTCGCCGAACTGCTCGATCGGAGTGGTTTTGCGGTCGAACTCGGCCAGTGCCGGATCCACATCCATCAGGTCGAGTGCGGCGAAAGGACTGCCGAAGCGCCCCATGCGGGCGTAGGTGGTGGGGGTGGGGTGGATCGGCAGCAGTTGCAGGATGCGGAAGTTCATCCGCCCCATGATCAGGTCGAGCCGGTCGATCAGGCGGCGGAACTTGCCGGAGGCCGGGATTACCGTATAGCCGAGTCCGTCGAGCTGGTCGACCGACGCGGCCTCGTCGGCTTCCGGACTGGCCGTGGCCGGTTCTTCCCGGAACTGCCGGACAAAGGCGTTGTAGAGCGGGTTGGCGGTCACTTGCGCGGCGCCCTCGACCTTGATCGTCACATTGTCGCCAACCGGCCACAGGGGGCGGTGCCGGCTGTCGGCCAGGACAAAGGCCTTGGCTTCGAAGCGCCCGGTTTGCAGCAGAGGCAGGCGGATGGCGAAGGTCTCCGGGTCGAGCCTGCGCATCGGCAGGTCGTGCCAGTCGTGCTCGAGGATCGGCCGCTGCCGCTCCAGTGCCTCGACCAGCTCCCGGCGATGAATTTCGGCGGCGCCCAGGTTGCAGCGCAGCCAGGCCTTGCCGGAGAAGGCGGACGGAGTCCGCAGTCGGAATTCGACAAGGTCTCCGGCATGGCGCAGGAGTCTGGTTCCCGGCGGCGGGGTCTGCTCGAGTTGGTGCGAAATCGGCGTCATCTTGCGGTTGCTTGTCTGTTCAGGCAGATCATTTATCTAGGCTCGACGGCTTGGCGGTAGGCCAGGACGCCTTCGGCAATGCCGAGGGCGATGCGGGCCTGCCAGGCCGGGGTGCCCAACTGCCTCTCCTCTTCGGCATGGCTCAAGAAGCCGACTTCGACCAGAACGCCGGGGCAGGGCAGGTCGTGCAGCAGGCCGAACCCGGCGTGCTTGGTGCCGCGGTCATTGGTCTGCACTTTTTGCAGGATATGCCGTTGCACCTCGTAGGCCAGACGCATGCTCTGCTTGTCGAAGGCATTGCCGGGACGGGTGCGCGGGTCGGGGCGATTGCTGTGGGTGCCGGCAGTGTTGGCTGGGTTGAGCAGGAAGGTTTCGACTCCGCGCACACTCCGGTTGGCGGCGGCGTTGGCATGCACGCTGATCATTAGATCGGCATTGACCCGGCGGGCGATCTCGGTTCGCTGCGGCAGGGTGAGAAACCGGTCGTCGTTCCGGGTCAGATGCACCCGGAACCCGCGCGCCCGCAGGATCGCGGCCAGGCGCTGCGAGATTTGCAGGACAATCTCCTTTTCCTGGTGGAGGCTTCCGGGGGCGCCGGGGTCGTGGCCGCCGTGTCCGGGGTCGATGACGATGGTTCGCACCGCTTGCCGGGGCAGGGCGCGGTCGCGCAAAATCGGATCGAGGAGCAGCCGGAAGTCGGTTTCGCTGAGCATGGGCATCTTTCGATAATGCGCCACCGCATGCGACAGATTGACCCTGGTGCCGTTGATCTCGGCCTGGCGCCGGTCGATGGTGAAGGCGGCGCTGGCCTGGCGGCCGCGCCAGTGCACGGTCTGGTCGCGCACACTTTGCCGCATGCCAAAGAAGGCGGCGAGGTCGCGCATGAGCAGGCGGCTTACGCCGTTCACATTGGCATGGCGAATCGGAAACGGAGCGTTGCGTTCGCCCCGGCCGGGGGCGGCGGTCAGAATCAGAATCCACAGGAAAAGAATCGGCAATGGGTTTCTCGATGCATTCATTGGGCAAACGCCGTAGTAAAAGATATTGGGGCAACGATAAAACACGCGAAATATTTTCTGCTCTTCAGCCGAAGCCTCAACCTGAATTGTTCCCGAGCCAGGTTTGCCGCAGCCGCTAAATAAACAACCACTTCCGACCTTCCACTCCCCATTCCCCAGTTCGAAATAGCGCACGGACGAATTCGCATGAATAATTCGGATCAGTTGACCCCGGTACTGCCGAAGCCGCCGGCGCCGCGGCGGGATTCGGCCAGTCGTTCGCTGGCCACCAGTTCAACCTGCGGCAAGTTCTGGATCACCATTTGCGCTATTCGGTCGCCGCGCGCCACCGAGAACGATTGTCTGCCGGCGTTGAACATTATGACATTGACCTCCCCGCGGTAGCCGGAGTCGACGGTTCCGGGCGAATTGAGAATGGTGATCGAGGCCTTGGCGGCCAAGCCGCTGCGCGGGCGCACCTGGGCTTCGAACCCCGGCGGCAGCTCAAGATGAAGCCCGGTCGGAACCATGGCCGTGTCATAGGGTTCGATCACAGCCGCCTGCCGGGCTCGCAAGTCGAAGGCGGCATCGTCGTCGTGGGCTTTGCGCGGAGCCAGGTCGGCGCAGCCTTCGGCCATTCTGATTTTAATCGGCACACTCATGATTTCAGGCTGCTCCTCTACGCTGGGCCATCCAATTTTAAACCGGGAAACCCGCAAAATATACGAAAAGGGGAACCCGGAACAATTTTTTGTGGGCAACATCGCATAAATCACTCAAACCAGACGGACGCGTTTCTTTTTGCCGGCCCGCAGCACCTTGCCCGCGAGGTCGGTCGGCGGCAGGGTTTGGTTTTCGTCTTCGACCCGGTCGTCGTCAAGATAGCAGCCGCCGCCTCGGATCAGGCGGCGGGCTTCGCTTTTCGACTGGCAGAGCCCGCTTTCCGAGAGCAGGTCGAGAATCGAGATCGGGGAATCTCCCCGGCCCAGGTCGTGAGCCGGGAGGTCGGCTGCACCCTGCGCGGCGGGCATTTTCCCGAGCGGGCTCGAGGTTTGAATGCGATTTTCCGGATCGGCAAAGCCGAATTCCCGGCCGGCCGCCAGCCAGGCCTGGCGGGCGGCGGCTTCGCCATGCGCCAGGCGAGTGGCCTCGAAGCCGAGGATTTCCTTGGCGCGATTGATCGCCGGCGGCCTTAGCCGGCCGAGGCGGCGCACTTCCGCCATCGGCAATTCGGTGAAGAAGGCGAGCAGGCGCCCCACCTCCGCGTCTTCACTGTTGCGCCAGAACTGATAGTATTCGTAGGGACTGGTTCGCTCCGGGTCGAGCCAGACCGCGCCGCCGGCGGTTTTGCCGAACTTCTCGCCGTCGCCCTTGAGCAGCAGAGGGAAGGTCAGTCCATACACCTCGCGCCGATTGATCCGCCGCACCAGGTCGATGCCGGCCACGATGTTGCCCCATTGGTCGCGCCCGCCCATTTGCAGTTCGCAGTCGTAGTCCCGATTCAGCACCATGAAGTCGTAGGCCTGCAGCAGCATGTAGTTGAATTCGAGGAAGGACAGTCCGGTCTCCAGGCGCTGCTTGACCGACTCGGCGGCCAGCATGCGGTTGACGCTGAAGTGGCGGCCGTAGTCGCGCAGAAAATCGATGTACTTGAGCGGACTCAGCCAGGCCGAGTTGTCGACCATGACGGCGCCGTTGGCGCTGTCGAAGTCCAGGAATTGGCCGATCTGGCGCCTGATCGCCTTTGTGTTGGCGGCGATCGTCTCGGGGGTCAGTACCGGGCGGGCCTCGCTTTTGCCGGAAGGATCGCCGACCATGCCGGTGCCGCCCCCGACCAGGGCGATCGGACGGTGTCCGGCCCGTGCCATCCAGCGCATCCCCATGATCGGCAGCAAATGTCCGACATGCAGGCTGGAGCCGGTCGGATCGAAGCCGACATAGAAGACGGTCGACCCCTGTTCCAGGCGACTGCCCAGGGTTTCCGGATCGGTCGACTGATAGACGAACCCGCGCTCTTCAAGCAGGCTGTAGATGTTGTTTGACAGTGCAGGCGCCAAGGAAAAGGACTCCCTTCATTGTTTGCCGACCAGGCGTCACCCGGTTTTTCGCCATCTGCATCGTCGGTTGCGATCAATGGCAAAGGCGGTTTCAAGTTAATTCCTGAGCATCGGTTTGCAACTACAGTTTTCCATTTTTCCTAACTGAACCTGAGCTATCCACAGCCTTCTGGTTTTCGACAAGCCGAGGAATCGTCGGTAATATATTGAAACTCTACGGCGGTTTCAGTAATTGCAATAATCCTCCCGGGCATGCTTTTGTCCAGTTCCCGACAGGCAGTTCGCTTCGCTCTCTGGGAGCGGCGAGCGCGGCGACGCCTCAACAGCTGCCGATGGTCAGATGCCGGAAACAACTCCCTGCCATTGACACTTCCCCTTGACCGAGGACTTCAAGCACGCTATTGTATTACTCAAAGCCTGAAAAAAGCCCATGGCATGACGATGAATGCGGATTTGGCTTCCTTTAGCCTGATTTCTGACAGAAAAAGATTCCTCCGATGAAAGGGGTTTGTGATGAACAAACGAGCTGGGGGCAGGCGTGGCCGACGACTGAAGTTGTTCATCATTGTCGCCGCTGCATGTGTTGCGCAGGCCACTTATTTCTGGATCGTCTTCAGGGATGGTTCCGATGAAGAGCCAAATCTTTGCCTGGTACGGCCGGTGGCGCAGCACCATGAACAATATCCGGGGCTTGACAATCCGCCTTTCCTCATCCGGAACAACAGGGCTGAATACATCCAGTTCACCCGATTCGACCCCCACGGTGAATTGATCGCAATAGATGGAGGAATGGACTTTGAGCCGTTCCAGGCGATTGACATTAGGGAACTGGCCAGCGGCCGCCTAATCAATCGGATTGTTGCCGATATGAGGGTGCATCAGGTAGGCTTCAGCCACTGCCAGCAATACCTTGCCGTATGCAGTGAAATGCCAAGATCTGTGGCGATCTACCATGTCAAGAGTGGCGAATTGCTCTGGGTTGCCATGGGGCGGGCAAGAATTGGATCTTTTGCCTTTGCTTGCCAAGGCCGCATTGCCGTTGCCGATAAGCGCGGAACAATTGCATTGTTCGATCTGCAAACCGGAGATCAGCTCTGGGAAACGGCGCCTGAAACCGATCCCGGCATGCTTGCTATGGGAACCCATATACTCCAGGCGAGCGGGGACGGCCAAAAACTCCTCGCCGTGCAGCAAAACACCAGTGAAAAAAACTCGTTTGCCCGCATTCTGCAGTTGTCGGACGGCAGCGAACTGAACCGGACGACCATCCCCTGGGGCAGCTGCCGCAACCTTGCGCCGAGTCCTGACGGGCTGGCCCTGTATTTCTTGCGCGTTCCTGACCAGGAAACCCCGAAAACGGCCGAGGTGGCGAGGTGGGATTTGTCGGCCGCCGAGCCGACAGAAACCGCAACGGTTAAAGTGACCTTCCCGGAGGGGCGGCTTTCGCATCTTCGACTTGCACAAGCGACCCAAGACTATCTGTTTTTTTATGCGAGTACTCCGATGGGCACTTTGTTTGTCGCGGATCGCAACACGGGCGAGATTCTGCAAAAATTGACAGGGAACCATATGTTTTCCAGGGCTTTTGCCGCGACGCCTGACGGCCGGATGGCCACCGTGACAACCAGGAACTCCGTGCGCCTGCTGGAGGTTGCAACGGGGCGTGTCATCAGCCATTTCAAACCTCTTCGAACGGCCAGTCGGCCTTATGGCCGCAACATAGTCTTTACGGAATCCGGACGATGGGCCTTTTTCCCCGCCGGCAGCGTCTTGCGAGCCATAAATCTTCAGAACCACGACTATTTCTCGTCCAGCATAGAATATTACCATCACACCACCGCCAGAGACCGAGGAAGCAGCGCGGTCGTCCTTATGACACACCCTCTAAACAATCGTATTTTTGTCGGGCAACCAGCCGGCCAAGGCTTTGAAACTCTACTGGAAATCGAACGCGAGCTTCAGTGCGCCGAACTTGGCGCCGCTGGCGACTATCTGTTGCTGGGCAGCAGAAATCAGATCACTCGCGTCACTCTCGAGGGCGAAGAAGTTTACAGCCGGCCGGCGAATAACGTCAGCCTCGTCAAGGCATCTCCGAATGGAGAGCGCTTCGTTTCGGTTGAAGACAGAAGAACCGTGGTACTGCGCAATTCCGGCGATGGTGAAATAATTGACACTTTGGGGAGAATGGACAGACAAGTGTCACTTGTGTCTTTCAATGCGGAAAGCACAAAGGTCGCTGCCGCCGACAAGAATGGGACAATTCAAGTTTGGGACTTGACCAGCGGGGAAGCCGTTGGAGCAATCACCATGCCGCACGAGCCGCTTGCCCTCTGTCTGAGCGGGAGCTTGGTGGCCACCATCGGCCAGGACAGTTCCCATGTGGAGTTTAGAGACATGCACACAGGCGCAATGACGCGTCGGCTTGGCGGACACGAGGGATTGCTCCGGGCAATGGCTATCTCCCCGGGCGGCGAAAGATTGACGGCGGCAAGCAATTTCCACAACATTACCACCTGGGATATGCTTGCCGATGAACGCTTGCGGGTGGATGGATTCCATGGCCGACAGGAATTGGTGACACAGGCCATGCTTCAGAGCGACGACCGAGGGCATATAACCTTTGTGGCAACTTTTAACTGGTCGCGTTCTCGCGACACCCGCTTGAATGTCTTGATACCCTTCCGGGACATTCACTCTGGCCAACTCCTCGCGGCGAAACCAGGCTTTTACCCCGCACACCCATTCGCCGACGGCGAACAGTATATTGGAATGCGAGGGGGCTATCAGAGACGTTGGGTATTTGGGGCGTTTCCAGATGCCATCTCCAGCCGTGGATACACAATGCGCATGCATAACCAGCCGAATATCGCTTTCCCCTCTCCCGATTATCGAAACGTCTACATAATGGGCGACAGCAACGAAAGATTCCGTCTGCCGGAGTGGGAAAAATCACCCCTGCATGAACCTGTCGATTCGCCCCTTGCATATGCCTTGTCGGCAGATGGAGAATATGTGGCCCTGGGGTTCGGAACCAGACCGTCTGCCCGGGGAAGGCGCCCGCCGACAGTCCCAAGACCCGCCAATCGAGCAACCGGCCGGCCTGTCGGCTCGGTATCCGAATACACCTTTGCCGATGACGGCCTGAGCCCGTCACGCGCCCTGGGCAATTTCAGCGCTGCAATAACAGCCTTGAGCTATTCTCCCCAAGGCACCTATCTGCTGGTGGGCTGCCAAAACGGCAAGGTCTATGTTATATCCAGGCAGACAGGCGCAACCGTGTGGGGTATCGACGCTCATGCCAGCAGCGTCTACAGTATGGCATTCGGCCCGGAAGAGCGATATCTGGCGACCAAGGGCCGGGACTATTCACCCCGCCAGGACGGTTCCCGCGGCGGCCCCATGACAGGCGTAGTGCGGATCTGGGATATGGAACAACGAAGCATCGCCTCGGAAACCTGGGTCTTTAACGACCAAATGCATTCCCATCTTTACATTCACCCTTCCGGCCGCTATTTCATTGGCGGCAGCACAGGTCGCGGCAGACGCATTCAGTTCCGAAGTTTTCCCGAGGCAAACCATCTTGGCACACTCATTATGTTCAAAGATTTGCACTGGATTTTCTACACACCAGACGGGCGCTACGACGGCTCACGGGAGGTCGAGGAGAAACTGATAATCCAGGAGGGCAACTTCTCCAAAACGGAAAGCATTCGGAGAGTTTCCGGCCTGATCGACCAGGCACTCG
>SLSR01000222.1 GCA_007130365.1 Lentisphaeria bacterium | reverse complement strand
ACGGGGACGGTGGACTTGAACAAATCGGACTCCGACGCGCGCTGAAGACCAGGGACATCTCGGGGCGACAGCTCGAAGGCATGCTCACCGGACTCCGCGCCATGCGCCGGGCGGCGGCGGCTCCGGCCGGCCCGCAGCAGATGGGGTTCGCCTGGGACGATGTGTCGCAGGCGGAGATTGTACGACGATCCCTCGGGGCTGCGGTCTTCGCCGATGTGGGACGCGCAGGCGCGGGAAATGACGCCGCAACAGGAGGAGCGCGTGGCGGAGCGGCAGACGAGCCGGCTGTTGGTATGGTTGCTGGAGTGTCGCTCCCCGCGCGGGGAGCGTGGATAGAAAGGTCAGTTCCCGGCGGGTTCGAGCGGCTGTCCGGACAGGGCTTTTTGCATTTCGAAGGCGTCGAGCAGAACCAGGGCGGTCATCGCTTCGGCGACCACTACCAGGCGCGGCACGATGCAGGGATCATGCCGTCCGTCGATTGCCAGTTCGACATTCCGTCCCTGCATGTCGATGGCCGCCTGCGGCTTGGCAATCGAGGCGGTGGGCTTTACCGCAAGCCGGAGCACGATTTCCTGACCGCTGGAAATGCCGCCCAGGATACCGCCGGCATGGTTGGAAAGGAATCGTCGGTCGCGCATCTGATCGTTGTGCTGGCTGCCGGCCATGGCGGCGGCGCGGAAGCCGGAGCCGACCTCCACCCCTTTGACCGCGCCCAGCGACATCAAGGCCATGGCAAGCCGCGCGTCGAGCTTGAAGAACACCGGATCGCCGAGCCCGGCCGGGACTCCGCGCACTCGCACCTGCACGATTCCGCCGACTGAATCGCCCTCCGCCTTGGCCTGCATGATCCGCTGCTCCATACGCTTGGCGGCGGCCGCGTCGGCCGCTCGCACCGGATTGTCGTCGATGCTCGACAAGTCCACGCCTTCGCCTTTGATTCCGCCGATTTCTTCGGCAAAGGCGAAAATCTCAATGCCGCGTTCCTGCAGGATGCGGCGGGCCAGGGCGCCGGCCGCCACCCGGCCGGCGGTTTCCCGGCCGGAAGAGCGGCCGCCGCCGCGGTGGTCGCGCAACCCGAACTTCCGGAAAAAGGCAAGATCCGCATGTCCCGGCCGGAAGACCTTGCGCAAGTCGTCGTACTGGCTCGGCTTCTGGTCGCGGTTGCGAATGACCATGGCGATCGGGGCGCCGGTGGTTTTGCCCTCGAAGACCCCGGAGAGTATTTCCACCCGGTCGGCTTCGTTGCGCGCGGTTGAAACCCGGCTCTGCCCCGGCCGCCGCCGATCCAGTTCGTGCTGGATGTCGGCAGTTCCGAACTCGATGCCCGGTGGAATGCCGTCCAGCACCGCTCCGACCGCCGGGCCGTGGCTTTCGCCGAAGGTGGTGACCCGCACCAATTCGCCAAAGGAGCTGGGCGAACGCATCCGCAACTGCATTTCGTCGGCCACCGCTTCGCCCAGCGCCTGCGCCGCCTGCGTCAGCGACAATTCGCTCTTGTCGATGACAATGTCGGCATAGGGCGTGACCACTTCGAGAAAACCTTCGACCCGGGTCTTGAAGGCGGTCTCCGGATCGCTTTCCTCCGACAGATACGCGGGCATCCCCCCTCGCGCCAGGGTGCGCTGCCAAAGCACTTCCGGGCGGGCCGTGAACAGAACCATGATGGCATTCTCGCGCAATCGCCGCCGAGCCGCCGGCTGCATGGGGGTCGAGCCGCCGACGCTGAGCACGCACCAGTCGCGCTCGGCCACGCCTTCGAGCGCGGCCAGTTCGAGGGCGGCAAAGGCGGCCGCGCCGCCACTGCGCCGGTACACTTCCCGGATCGTGACTTGTTCGCCGTGCCGGGCGGCCCAAGCCGCCGCGACCAAGTCGTCAAGGTCAAGAAAATCGAGGCCGACCTGTGCCGCGAAAGCCCGCCCGGTAACCGTTTTGCCCGAGGATTTGGGGCCGATCAGGATAATTCGCATGATTTGTCTTCCAGCTGGAGGTTCTTCTGCTGCTTTTGGGCGCGGGGCAAGCTGGCGTACGGATCGGACATTGGCTCTTCCTCCTGTTCCCGGTAGTATTCGCGGAAGCCCTGCGCCAGGTTTCTGGCGGGAACCTCGCTGGTCTTCATAAAATCGATAAAGGCGCTTAGTTTGCGCATGGCCAAGTCTCCGATCGCATGCTCGATCCGGCAGGCGTTGGCTTCGGCCGCCGCCCGATCCAGGTCTAGGATCTCGATGAAGAAGGCGGACAAGGCGTCGTGACGTCGGGAAATCCGCTCGGCCGCCTGTTCGCCGCGCTTGGTCAAAGTGACCAGTTCGTATGGCGCATAGTTCACCAGCTTGTGCTTGCGCAACATGCGCAGCGCGACCGTCACCGACGGTTTGGCCACCGACAGATGGGCGGCAATGTCGCGCACGCGTGCCGCCCCCTTGTCGCGAATCAGTCTGACAATGGTTTCCAGGTAGTCTTCCTGGGAGGCCGAGAGCTTGGTTGTATTCGTCTTCATCTGGGGTTTGCCCGTTCTCTCTCTGCTTTCGCCACTCTTGAGCTTGGCAAAATTTAACATAGCCGGTTGTGGGGCAATAGCAAAATCGACGGGGTGTTCCAACTGAAAAGCCCGGGGTCAAGCGCAGCGCGACCCCAGGTACGGGTTGAACAGAATCATTGGCGGACTGGAAGCCCGCACCAAAAAACAACAGCAAGGTGGTGCCGGTCTCCAATCACACTGCCACACCAATGCAGGAGGCAGGCTCCCATGCCCGAGTCGCTTCCCCTCATTCCACCTTTCACTGACCTTAACTTGCCCCATTTTTTCTATGCTGGACACGGCGCCCATGCCTCTGCTTGAAAATAGATTGACGATCACAGCCTTTCCGTAAGATGGGGTCTAAACTTTGTCGCGAGTTTGTCGAGTTCGCGTTCGGGATATCCGT
>SLSR01000189.1 GCA_007130365.1 Lentisphaeria bacterium | reverse complement strand
TACAGGGGGAGGAACTACGAAATGCACGTTGGGATAATCCAAATCGAAATCGGGATCGCTATCGGGATCGAATAGTTCGCATGAGGATGATTGAGATCGACGAAGCGGGTCGACTAAGCGCAAGCAAGTAAGTGTGAGATCAAGTGTGCGATGAAGTTTGGGACTAAGAGTCATGGGCTGCTACCTTTGACAGGGATGTGAGCATTGCCGCAATGCGTCTCAACAGCTCGCGCCCTTGATCCACTCGGGAAACATCGGAAAGTCCGTTGGCTGTAGCCAGATCCTCATGGCTGAACAAGTTGCCTTTCTTTGTACAATAGTCTGCATGATCTTCGCGGACCCTGTTGCCAGTTGTCTTCCGCATCGTTATGAGAATGCTGACAATCTCTGCCAAGATGGCCTTTCCCGGACCAACGTCATCAGGAGCCAGCAGTGATTTTGCCACGAACACGTCCAGGCACCCGGCACACTCAAGTGCAGAACCATTGGCGTGCCCCAGGTAGACGATTCTATCCTTCGGAGACCATGAACTGCTGGCGTGCGCAATATTCACCAGAATGCTCTCCGCAGCACGATCGAGGTGATCGCACGCGGCAACGCGCCGGGACAGACCATCGAGCAATGTGCTGCGGAGCGCCGCAAACACCAACCCCTTCTGGTAGACCTTCAGCTTTTCGTGCCCAAACAGTTGTGCCATGGTCGCCACGCCTCTCTCCCAAACACTTCATCGCCCTCTTAGTCCCACCCTTAGTCTCACGCTTACTTGGTTACGCTTAAACCACCCGCTTCGTCGATCTTCACAACCCAAGTAATCCCGATACGAGATAATTCTGCCTATTCTACGCAACTACTGCACGCAAAATCTCCGCCAACAGGCCTAATCAGTGGACCAGAAATTTGGTCTACCCACAGATTCTGCGGAGCAGCCGTAAAATTATAATTGTCGCTTGACAGTCCGCCGATTCATCATGTCATTGGTTCGCTACGGGCAGGAGTGCCCGTAGATACTAACTGCCACTGCTCTTTGCCAGCCTTGGTATAGTCTTTGGCTTTCCTCTTCCGCCATGGTGGGTTTGAACTCCTGGGCGATCCGGCTTTTATCGCAAATTTCTTGCTGATCCCGCCATAGGCCGACCGCCAGCCCGGCCAGCCAGGCGGCACCCAGGGCAGTGGTTTCGATTATGGCCGGCTTGCGGACCGGCACGCCAAGGATATCCGCCTGGAACTGCAAGAGAAAGGAGTTGGCGGCCGCTCCGCCATCGACTTGCAGGTGTTTCATGGCTATCCCGGAATCCTGCTGCATGGCGACACAGACATCGCGGGTTTGATAGGCGATTGCCTCCAGAGCGGCCCGCACAATGTGTTCGCGCCGGGCGCCCCGGGTCAGGCCGGTGATGGTGCCGCGGGCATACATGTCCCAGTAGGGCGCGCCCAGTCCGGTGAAGGCCGGCACCAGGTAAACCCCGTGGGTGTCCGGCACTTGGGCGGCATACTCCTCGGACTGCGCGGCATGGTCGATTATTCGCATTTCATCGCGCAGCCACTGGATAACCGAGCCCGCCGTGAAAATGCTTCCCTCCAGCGCGTATTGCACAGGTTGCCCGGCAATTTTCCAGGCAATGGTGGTTAGCAGGCCGTTGTGGGATGCGGTGGGCCGGGAGCCGGTGTTCAACAAGAGAAAACAACCCGTGCCGTAAGTGTTTTTAGCCGACCCCGGGGTAAAGCAGGTTTGGCCGAACAAGGCTGCCTGCTGGTCGCCTGCATTGCCGGCGATCGGGATGGCTTGGCCGTCGAAAAGAGAAGGGTCAGTCTCGCCGAAAATTCCGCTGGAGGGCTTTACCTGCGGCAGCATGGCGGCAGGGATATCCAGTTCGCCGAGAATCTCGGCATCCCATTCCAGGTCGTGGATATTGTAAAGCATGGTGCGCGAGGCATTGCTGTAATCAGTGGCATGCACCTGGCCGCGGGTAAGATTCCAAATGAGCCAGCAATCGACGGTTCCGAAGAGCAGGTCGCCGTGGTCTGCTTCCGCCCGGGCGCCAGGGATGTTGTCGAGTATCCATTTCAGTTTGGTTGCCGAAAAATAGGCATCGACAACCAGGCCGGTTTTCTCCTGGATTCTCGGTGTCCAGCCATTTTTCTTAAGTTGCTCGCACATTTCATCGGTGCGTCGGCATTGCCAGACAATGGCTGGACAGATCGGCTGGCCGCTGTGGCGGTTCCAGACCAGGGTGGTTTCGCGCTGGCTGGTAATGCCAATGGCCGCCACTTGCCGGGGATGAACGCGAGATTCTTTGAGGACCTGCAATGCCACCTCGCTTTGGCTTTCCCAGATTTCTCCGGCATCGTGTTCTACCCAGCCTGGCCGGGGATAGTGCTGCGGAAATTCGTTTTGCGCCAGAGCCGTCAGGGCGCCGTTTTGATCGAACAAAATAGCGCGCGAACTGGTGGTTCCCTGATCGAGTGCCAGAATGTATTTCTTCACTGCTAAATCCGTTTGTTTTAAACGCCTTGGGGTGAACCTCGCGCCACAACTGAACAATAGCGTGGAATGGGATAGGATGCAAGAGGCAGGGGCAGTTAGGCAGAAAAATTCAGGGACAGAAAAATGGGGAGGGAGGGGGAGTAGGAAGGAACCGCGAATGGACGCGAATGGACGCTAATTGGACGCTAATTGGACAGGAGTCCCCGGGTGGATACGTTTTTTTTCGGGATCGCATCCAGTTGCCGCTCGAAATAGGCGCGCTCGTCGTCAGAGAGGGAGCGCACCCAGTCGCGATAGCCGGCATCGCCGGTCAAGTGCTGGAGATTATCATTCAAAAGGGGGCCAGGGTTTGCACCCAAAAGGGAGCCACCTGTTGAACAATAGTTTTTTTGTCTTAATCGGCGTTTGCTGAAAATCAACTATGGTTTTCATGACGCCG
>SLSR01000019.1 GCA_007130365.1 Lentisphaeria bacterium | reverse complement strand
AAAAAAATCAACAACGGCTGCGCCGGTCGCTTCGCGGGTTGTCGTTTCGACCGGTCACAGGCAAGACAAGAAAGGCATATTACAGGATGAAAAACTACAAGATCGCAATTCTCCCCGGCGACGGCACCGGGCCGGAAGTGGTGGCGGAGGGCATGAAGGTGCTGGCGGCGGCCGCCGCCAAGTTTGATTTCAAGATGTCGTCCGAGACCTACGATTTCGGCGGCGACCGCTATCTGGCGACCGGCGAGGTACTGCCGGAAAACGCGGCCGACGAGCTGCGCCGGTTCGACGCGATCTATCTTGGCGCGATCGGGCATCCCGAGGTCAAGCCGGGGATTCTCGAGAAGGGGATTCTTCTGAAGCTGCGCTTTGATCTGGATCAGTACATCAATCTGCGACCCGTGACCCTGTATCCGGGGGTTGAGACCCCGCTGAAGGACAAGGGGCCGGAGCAGGTGGACTATGTGGTGGTGCGCGAGAACACCGGCGGACTTTACACCGGGATCGGCGGGATCAGCATGAAGGGCACTCCGCACGAGGTGGCGGTGCAGTCGATGGTCTACAACCGGCATCAGGTGGAACGCTGCATTCGCTATGCCTTCGACTATGTGCGGCGGCGGCACAGCGCCGACAGCCCCTGGCGCGGTCTGTCGGAGGCCGACCGGCAGGCGGGCAAGATCGGGCAGTTGACCTTGTGCGGCAAGACCAATGTCCTGACCTTTGCCTTCGACCTGTGGGAGCGGGTGTTCTATGAAGTGGCCGCCGACTATCCGGAGGTGAAGACCGACTATTGCCATGTCGACGCCACCTGCATGTGGATGGTCAAGAATCCGGAATGGTTCGATGTGATCGTGACCTGCAACATGTTCGGCGATATCATCACCGACCTGGGCGCGATCACCCAGGGCGGCATGGGAATCGCGGCCGGCGGCAACATCAATCCGCAGGGGGTGAGCATGTTCGAGCCGATCGGCGGTTCCGCGCCCAAGTACACCGGCAAGGGAGTGATCAATCCGCTGGCCGCGATCTGCAGCGGCGCGATGATGCTCGACGAGCTGGGCGAGTGCGCGGCGGCGGCGGCCATCGTCGAGGCGGTGAAGCGGACGACTTCCGAGAAGCTGAAGTCGATGGCGGCCGGAAGAATGGGGTATTCGACCTCCGAGGTCGGAGACCTGGTGGCCGGGCTGATCTAGTCTGGTGGAATGGTGGAAGGTGGAATGGAGGAAGGTGGAATGGTGGAATGGTGGTCGGAAGTGGTTCCGAGGTATCGGGATGGCTGTTCGTATCGGCGGCAGACTTGAACTCGCAGCCTATTCAGGACAACAGGCTAGACTTGGGATATTCATGATGAGCAGACAATATACAGTGGCCGTGGTTGGCGCCACCGGCGCGGTCGGCATTGAAATTTTGAAGACGTTGGAGAAGCGCGACTTCCCGGTGGGGCGGCTGAAGCTGCTGGCTTCGGCGCGTTCGGCCGGGCGCGAACTGCCGTTTCGCGGCGGGCAACTGCCGGTTGAAGAGCTGACCAGGGACTCCTTTGCCGGGGTCGATATGGCCTTGTTCAGCGCCGGTGCCGGGCGCTCCCGCGAGTTTGCGAAGTTCGCGGTCGAGGCGGGCGCGGTAGTGGTCGACAATTCCAGCGCCTTTCGGATGGACGAGGAGGTGCCGCTGGTGGTTCCCGAGGTCAACCCCGAGGATGTGAAGGGGCATCGCGGGATTATCGCCAATCCGAACTGCACGACGATTATCATGCTGGTGGCACTCAAGCCCCTGCACGACTTGTCGCCGATCCGGCGGATTGTGGTGAGCACCTATCAAAGCGCCAGCGGCGCCGGGGCGCAGGCGATGGAGGAATTGCGCGAACAGACCGGCCAGGCGCTGGCGGGGCAGGAGCCGACGGTTTCGGTGCTGCCGCACCAGATCGCCTTCAACCTGTTCAGCCACAACAGTCCGATTCAGGCCAACGGCTATTGCGAGGAGGAGATGAAAATGGTCAACGAAACCCGCAAGATGCTGCACGACTCCGGCATCCGGATCTCGGCCACGGCAGTGCGGGTGCCGATCTTGCGGGCGCATGCCGAGTCGATTGTGGTCGAGCAGGAGCGCAAGCTTTCGGTGGACGAGGCGCGGAAGGCTCTGGCGCGGGCGCCGGGGGTCAGGCTGGTGGACGACGCGGCGGGCAACTATTTTCCGATGCCCCTGGAGGCGACCGGCGAGGACGATGTGCTGGTGGGCCGCATTCGCGACGACTTGAGCTGCGATCGCGGCCTCTCTCTGTTCGTCTGCGGCGATCAGTTGCTGAAGGGCGCGGCCTTGAACGCGGTGCAGGTCGCGGAGCTGCTGACGGTCTGACCGGACTCGACCGTAGGCCTGGAATCCCTCCGGTCCAGGGAGGCTGAAGTTCAGAACTCCCTGCTTCAAGATATCTGAAATTGCGGCACCGGCGATGCTAAGTTCGCGGCTGGAGCGCCAAGCACGATCATATCCAAGCCAGGTTAGGCGGAGCACCGCCTCTGCTTCGGCCAACCACAAAAATGGAAGCCTTGATGGCTTCTTGTCGGAAAAGGAGTTAAAGATGGCGGACAAAATCATCAAGACCGAGAACGGTTTGCAGGTGGGCGATCATCCGATCGTCCCGTTTATCGAGGGCGACGGCATCGGCGCCGACATCTGGGCGGCTTCGGTGCGGGTGTTCGACGCGGCGGTGGCCAAGGCCTACAGCGGCCGGCGCCGCATTGAATGGCTGGAGGTGGCGGCCGGCGAGAAGTCGTTCAAGGCTACTGGGGAATGGCTGCCCGAGGCCACGGTCGAGGCTTTCCGGGAGTATTTGGTCGGCATCAAGGGGCCGCTGACCACGCCGGTCGGGGGTGGCATTCGCTCTTTGAACGTGGCCTTGCGCCAGTTGCTCGACCTTTATGTCTGCCTGCGGCCGGTGCGCTATTTCAAGGGGGTGCCTTCTCCGGTCAAGCGTCCCGAGCTGGTTGACATGGCGATTTTCCGCGAGAACACCGAGGATATCTACGCGGGTATCGAGTTTCAGCATGGCACCGACGAATGCGAGAGGCTGAAGTCGCTGCTCTCCGAGAGTTTTCCCGAGCTTTACGCCAAGGTGCGCTTTCCGGACAGTGCCGGCTTTGGCCTGAAGCCGGTGTCGCAGGAGGGCACGGCGCGTCTGGTGCGGGCGGCGCTCGAGTATGCGATCGAGTACGACCGGGCTTCGGTGACCCTGGTACACAAGGGCAACATTATGAAGTTTACCGAGGGCGCGTTTCGCGACTGGGGGTACGAGACTGCGAAGCAGGAGTTCGGAGCGAGCGAGCTGGACGGCGGTCCGTGGTGTGTCCTCGACAATCCGAAGACCGGTCGAAAGATCGTGGTCAAGGATGTGATCGCCGACGCCTTCCTGCAGCAGATTCTGACCCGGCCGGCGGAGTACGATGTGATCGCCACTTTGAACCTGAATGGCGACTATGTCTCGGACGCGCTGGCAGCCTGCGTGGGGGGTATCGGGATCGCCCCGGGCGGCAATGTCAACTACGCCAGCGGGCATGCGGTCTTCGAGGCCACGCACGGCACCGCCCCCAAATACGCGGGGATGGACAAGGTGAATCCGGGCAGTGTGATTCTGTCCGGCGAGCTGATGCTGCGCTATATGGGCTGGGACGAGGCGGCCGACCTGGTGGTGGCCGGCTTGGAGAAGACCATTGCGCAAGGGGTTGTCACCTACGATTTCGCGCGTTTGATGGAAGGCGCGCGCGAGGTCTCATGCTCGAGTTTCGGAGATGCGATCATCGAGAACATGCAATGATTCAGGATCGGCAGAACCCCGATTTCTGGGATGAGTTCGAGTGGGAGCAGGCCTTGCGCGACAGCGACGACTATGCGCGGCGCTACTTTCAATTGCTGGAACGGTTCAGCGATCTGCCGGCCGCCAACGAGCTGATCACCGCCTATCTGGGGCGCGGCGCCGGCGACGACGACTGCAGCTTCGACTGCGACCAGTGCGAGGAGCGCTGGTCCTGTGATCTGAGCCTGGCCAACGAATGGAACACGGCCGCCGACAATGAATGGGACGAGGAGGAAGACGGCGAAGACGACGACGACGACGAGGAGGGTGGCACCGACTTCGAGCGGGGCGACGAGGGTCCGGTCGAGCCGGGCGACACCTATTTCTACGAAAGCGACAACCGTTTCAAGCTGTTGCGCCAGGTGGCGCTCGGGTGGTGCAACGTGTATGCCGCGATTCTGCCGCCGGAGAGTCGCAGGATCGGGATCAAGGCGCTGTTCCATTTGGGACGGGCCCTGGGCAATCTTTCGTACAGTATCGGCGACGGTCTCTACGAGCATCCGGCGGCTTCGGTGGCCTTTGCCAAGCGGGCGCTGGGACATCTTAACGCGGCGCTTGGAGCGATGCATCAGTTGACGTCGGAAAAGGCGCGGCTGGCACCTTTGCTGGGGGCGATGCGGCAGCATGTGTTCAAGTCGCGCTCGGCCGTTTTCGATCACTTGCAGGAGTGCCGCAGGCGCTGCCGCGAAGACGGGGGCAAGGCAGAGGATTGAGGGTGGATGTTGTTTTGAATTATGCCGGGCTTGTCGGCGAAGGTTTGGGAGGAGGCGGTTGCCCGCGGCATAAACGCTTGCTCCACGGGGGTGAACCCCGTGGCGGCGCAATGAATTCTGCGGGGGATTAACCCGTTTTCAGGACTGGTCGAAGAGATCGGGCTGATCGCGGCTGGCGGGGGCGAAGGCCGCGAACTTTTCGTGCAGTTTGCGCAGTTTGTCCAGGTAGTATGGGATGTTCTCGTCGCGTTCCGAGTCGCGGTTGTCCTGCAGCAGGCGGGCGGCGTCGGCGACCGCGACATTTTTTTTGCCGCCGGTAATATAGAAGGCGACCTGGTCGCCCTGGCGATACTCGCGGTCGGCCTGCAAAGCCAGTTCATAGGCGGCGCTGCGCCGGCCTTCGCCCTTGTCCATCTTTTCCCTGTAGACCCGTGGCGGGGTCGACAGGTTTTCGCGCTTGGCGAAGTCGGCCAGGGGCAGTTCATGGCTTTCGATCGCCCGGCGATATTTTTCGAACAGTTCGGGGATCTCTTCGCTCCGGTCGTGGAGCAGCAGCTTGATCAAGTCCAGAATGTAGCGGCGCTGGAAGGGTTCGAGGCCGCGCGACTTGAGGGCGGCGCCGGTGACCGCGACCTGCCGGTCGTGGCCGAGCAGGGCGTAGTTCTTGCTTTTGTAGGCGAGCATGGCGGGATAGGTGGAGTCGAGGTCGGCTTCGATGCCGGAGGGCAGGGTGGCCTGCAACTTCCCGGTCAGCTCGGCGGGGTCGTCGACCTCCGGCGGCGGCGTGAAGTAGATGCCGTCGGTGTCGATTTCGATCACCTGCGCCTTGGTCTGTTCGAGGAAATCGACCATCGACCGGAGGATTTTCCGGCCGGTGGCGGTCACCTTTTCGGCCATCTCGAAATCGTTGAAGGTGGCCTGCGAGAAGCCCAGGTAGCCGTAGAACGAGTTGATCAGGATTTTGAAGGAGCTTTGCAGGGCGTTGAAATGGTCGCGCTCGGCGCGGTCGTCGGCCTGTCGGGAGGCGTCCTTGGCGGCAAGGCGGAACTTGCGGAGTTCGCGCAGCATGGCGGGAAAGACCCCGTGGTGGTCGCGCCGCGGGCACATTTGGTCGCTCAGAATGATCGAGGGGTAGAGCGAGCGGATGTCGACATGCCAGACATTGTGGAAGATGCCGGTTCGCGGCGAGTCGGTCAGGCCGCCGGCGAAGCGGCGAGCCGGTTCCGGCCGGGGCAGGGCGCAGCGGTCGGCCAGGTAGGCGGCGCAGAGGATGGCGTCGATCCGGGCGGCATTGCCGCGCGTGACGCAATTCTGATAGGTGAAGGGCGCCAGTTGAGCCTGATGGAAATAACTTGGCGAGAGGATTTCGGCGATCGCCGCGGTCTCCCGGACATCGTCCATGGCATAGGCCTTGAGGGCGTCCGGATTCCGGTCGAAGGTGGCGGCGATGTCTTCCCCCCGGATATAGGTTCGCTTGGGGGCGGCGACGGCGAAGTGTCTGGCGATCGACTTCAGGCCGTAGCTGGCGAGGTCGCGGTGGACAATGTCGTAGAGCTGGGCCAGGTGCATGGTGTCGATGACATGGCGGCCGTGCAGGTCGTAGCGCGTGTAGCTGCTGGAGCGTTCGGCGGCGGTGAACCGGGAGGAGCGGGATTTGGCGACTTTCCCGTCGCGCCCCAGGCGCAGGGGAATCCGGTGGCGGCGGCAGCGCTCCTCGATGTAGGGCAGGTCGAAGTTGAAGATGTTGTGCCCCTCCAGGACATCCGGGTTGCGCTCGGTGAAGCAGCGTATCATTTCGCGCAAGATGGTTGGTTCGTCGAGTTCGGGACCGGCCAGGAGCTTTTCCCAGCCGGCATTGTCGCGCATGGCGATCATGATGATCGCGTCTTTTTCGCGCCTGGCGTTGGGGAAGTCGTAGCCCGGGGTGGTGTAGGTTTCGATGTCGAGCTGGAGGCGGCGAATCTGGCTGAATTCCATGTTGCGGAAGAGCCGGGCGGAGAGCGAGGTCATGGCCTGCTGCTGCAGGTCGGTAAACAGGCGGTAGGGCGCGTCGGGGGCGGAGGCGGCCTGGCCGGTATGCTGTTTCAGATGCTTGACCGCCTGCCGATACGATTCGAGATCGGGGAAGGCGACCTGACGGTCGAAAAATCCTTCGCCCCGCAGCTCGACGATTTCGCATGAGCCCGGCAGGGCTTCGGCCAACTGTCCGGAACGAACCAGCAGCCAGGGGTGGAAAGGAACGGTTTCGCGGCGTAGATTCTGATCCTCGCGAAGGTAGAGGGCGGCCGAGCCGTCGTCCTCCACCTCCAGGGCGACCAGGTTTGAATACGGGCAGGGAACCAGTTGGTCGAGATCAAGTTGGGTCTGTTTCATGGCCTCTCCGACAATCGCGGCGGTTTACTGACAGTTCTAAAATTGTTTGGAGTCCTCGCGGGCAAGGAGTTCGCCGCTTTGTCTGTCGCGGAACTCCTGCCGACATGCAAAAGTGCGGAAGCAGCGGAATGCAGCAGGGCTGTTGCAGTTGATACAATGATTGGCAATTCAACTATTTCAATCGGACTATTGGCATGGGATTTACGGCAATGACGCAAGAGACTGAAATCATCTATGGAAGGCAGCCGGTTTTGGAGCTGCTGCGGGCGGACCGGCGCAAGGTGCGGAAGGTTTGGCTGTTTCGGCGGGCGCGTCCGTCGCCGCCGATCAAGAGCATTCGCAAACTGGCGGCGGCTCGGCAGATCGAGTTGCGGGAGGTGGATCATCCGGTGCTGGATCGCCTGATCCAGGGCGGCAACCATCAGGGGGTGGTGCTGGAGGCGGAGAGCTATCCCTATTGCGAATTTCGCGATTTGCTGGGCTTGGTTCAGGCGGGGGCAGCACCCTTTTGGCTATTGCTCGATCATATTCAGGATCCGCAGAATCTGGGAGCGATTCTGCGGTCGGCGGACGCGGTCGGGGTGGATGCGGTACTTCTGCCAGGTCAGCGCGCGGCTCGGATCACGCCGGCCGTGGTCCGCGTCTCCGCCGGTGCCGCCGAGCACTTGCCGATCGCCATCGTCGGCAACCTGCATCAGACGATGCTGGATTTGCAAAATCGCGGATTTTCGATGATCGGCCTGGAGACCGGGGCGACTGCCACCCCGTACACCGAGGCCGATCTGCGCGGCGGTCTGGGCTTGGTGATCGGCAGCGAAGGGCAGGGGATCGGCCGCCAGATCCGCGACACCTGCGACCGCCTGATCGAAATTCCCATGCGCGGCCGGGTCAATTCATTGAACGCCTCGGCGGCGGCGGCGGTGGCAATGTACGAGGTGCTTCGTCAGCGCGGTTCGCGCCGTTCGTCCGCTGCATCCGATACCGACTGAACCAGGTTTCGGCTCTTCCCGGAAACCGGCGGAATTTGGAGAAGGCATCGCCGAAGTGTGCAGGTTTTGGTGCGGGCTTCCAGCCCGCCAATGATTCTGTTCAACCCGTACCCGGGGTCGCGCTACGCTTGACCCAGGCTTTTGAGTTGGAACACCCCGCCGGGGTGGGTCTTCGGGGCAACGCCGGTAGGCAGAAACGATGTTTGGCAACACCTGGTGCTGAGGGAGGCCTACGAGCGACAGGCTGCCAGAATGCTGGCTCCACAGATCCTGCATGCGACGGCCGACCGCTTGCGCGGTCTGGCGGGCCAGGTCGATTCCACAACCGCGAGCGACCTGGAACGGGCTCGTGCCGAAGTTGATTTTCATGTTTCATTGGTTGCGCTGGTCGAATGTCCGGTCTTATCCCAGGAGTACCGCCGCATCATGCGGATCGGCCTTTTTGTCTTTGTTGGCTCATGCCTGCCCATGCTCCGGATTCAGCACAAGCGACTGCTCGAAGACCGACAGCGCATCGCTGTATCGGCCCAGCCGATAGGTGTCCAGTCCCTGATTGAACCAATGCTCGGAGCGGTTTGCGGAAGATCATGAAAAAAGGATTGTCTACGGATTTTTTCGAATCCATTTGCATTTTCGGAAAGGTGGATTATTTTCAAAAAAAATAAACAGAAAACAGTAAAGTGTTTGACAATCGGCGAAAAGGCGACTTAAGAAAAAGATAAATCTTCTGCGAAGGTTCTGGGACTCTGAAAGATTGTGATTTAAACGAGGTTTCGGGAAATGCCTTCCAGCCATGCCTCTTCGTAGAGCATGATGGCTTCGGCAGGCTAGCCGAAGAGAGAAAGGAAAAGAACACAAAGAGGGACTGTACAATGAGTGAAACCTGATTCCGTGAAAGGAAAGAGGCCAGGCAGTTAGAATTAAGGCGAATTAAACGAAACAATGGAGAAAGAACAATGAAAAAGAGTATCTTGTCAGTAGTCGCGATGATGTTTCTGGCCTGTCTGCCGCTTCTTCTCGCCAATAAGACGGATGCGGCATCATCCGTTGCGTGGACAACCGGCCCGACCCCGATCACCAGTGTCGATGATATCGACCTGTCCTGGGACCTTGTGCATGCCGGCAGTTGGGGAACGGATGAGGATTTGACTGTAACGGTGGGGGCCGAGGAAATTGTGTTCGTGCCGCGCACGGTCGGCCAGGCAGGGAATCCGGTTGATTTATCGGCCAATAGAGCAGATCCGGTAACCGATTCATTTATCGGAGATACCGGCGCCGCCAATTTCAATGCTGTATTGGACAGCTTCGCCTATGGTGGTTCCAACCCCAACGTGCTGGTCTTCAACGACCTCACTCCGGGGCTCACCTACCGGGTGCAGTTGTTCGTGTCCGACGAACGCGGCGGCGCTCTGTCGGACCGCACGCAATTGTTCAGCGACAGCGATTCTCTGGGCGAGGGCAGCGAAACCGACATCTTTGCTCGCGGTCCAGCCTCGTTCGTGATCGGCGAGTTCACCGCCGATGCGACTTACCAGATGTTTTACATCCATGGTATCGAGCAAGACGGGAATGCGCTGAACGCATACGTGCTGAGCGTGGAAGACCCCGATTTGGAGACCCCCGGCCTTTCCTCCTTTTATGTTTGCCCAGACCACGGCGATGATGCCCGGGCGGGAACCGACCGCGACCAGCCGTTGCTGACCATTGAGGCGGCGCTGGAGCGGGTCGGCGGCGGGGACACCATTGTCCTGCTGCCCGGCACCTTCTATGTGGATACGATGCGGATATCGGACATTCCCGGCGCCACCATCAACAACCGGTTGACTATCCGGGCCGAAACCCCCGGCACCGCCACCATCAGCCAGGCCTGGCCGGAGGCGGCCAAAGGCGAACTTGAATGGACGCATGAGGGCGACGACATCTACAGCGCGCCGCAGCGGGAAGTTGACGGCGAGTTGATCTATTCGCCGATCGGGGGCTTCAGGGAGGACTGGATTCTCGTCGGCCATGAAGACCTGGAAAATTTCCGGAACGGGGTTTCCAGGTACGGAAGGGGAGGGGAAACCCGGGACGAGCCTTTCCGCATACCTGAACACGGCTTCGCCCACGAGGACGGCCGCATCTATCTGCGGCTGCCCGACCGCTCCGATCCCAACGGCCAGCGCGTGGTCATCGGGTTCGGCCATTTCAGCGAAAACAGCGACCTGCGCGACCGGGCGATGCTGCGCGTTGACAATGTGCCCGGCCTGGTCATAGACGGACTTCGTATTGAGGGCGCGTTCCTCGGCATGTGGTTTGAATCGGCGGCCTCCGGACCGAACACGGGCCACAATATTGTGCGCAACTGTCTGTTCGAATGGACCCAGCGCGGCATCAACAACCGCAGCCACGCCTCGATCTATGAATGGAACGACTTCTCCTACACCGGTCTGCGGCAATGGATAGACGAAGCCCGCGGGCTGAACAACAACCGCTTCGCCACCCCCGAGATTTTCGCGGTGGGCTACGGTCCGATCTGGATGTTCGGCATGTTCATCTACGGCGACCGGGGGAACGCGGAGATCCGCTACAACTATATCCACCAGGTATGGGACGGTTTGCATTTCGGGAACATGAACGACACGCATGTGTACGGCAACATTCTCGAGGACAACATCGACAATGCCATCGAGATCGAGGCCGGACGGGAGTCGAGCCGCACCGGACACAACGTTCACTTTTACCACAATCTGGTCCTGGGACTTGCCAACGGCGCGGTTTCCCAGACCAAAGGCGGCCCCAACGTGGGTCCGCATTATATCTACCGCAATGTGTTCATCGGCCACGATGATCCCGGCTGGTTCTCCTGGGTCTTTGCCAAAAACCGTTCCCATAACCGATCCAAAGGCTTGATCTACCATCACAACCTGATTTGGATGCGCAGCAGCAGCGGGCTCTACTGGGGCTCGGGCTACTGGCGCGAGCAGGAGTTCCACCGCTCCATGGACTGGCGCAACAATGTGATGATCTTCGACCGGCTGAATCACGAGGAAACCCTGGGGCACTTCAGTCATAATGTGATGGCCGGAGATGCCGGCCCGAAACCGCATATCCAGAGAACGGGCGGGTTTTATGTGGAAAGCCTTGAAGCCCTGGGGTTCCGGGATCCGGAAAACTACGACTTCACCCTTACCGAGGACAGCCCCCTGATCGAGGCCGGCCAACGGCTTCCGGACGACTTTCTCATCCACGTCAAGGACTTGGAGGCCAGAGAAGGCTGGCGGCAGGCGCTTTTCGCCTATGACCTGGAAGTGATTCGTGATGCGACCGTCGAGGGCCGCGAGCAGTTCCTCGCCGACATCCAGCGCAACACTACTGGCGAGGCGCCGGACATCGGCCCGTTCGAGTTCGGTCGGGAGATGGGTCCGGACTGGCCGCGGCCAAGGCGCAGCGTGTACAACGCCGCCCCCCTTGGGGAGGCTCCGGTTCTGGAACCCTTTCCCCACCTGGAATGGTGAGTCCTGTGTGTTTATTTTTTTT
>SLSR01000122.1 GCA_007130365.1 Lentisphaeria bacterium | reverse complement strand
CGTCGTCGTCGTCGTCGGGCTCTCGTCGCGAATCGGCGCGGAAGCCCCAGCCAAAGGCTCGACTGCGGTCTGCCCGAAGGCAATGCTTTCCACAAGCTCGATGCTGCCGCTTCTCACTCGACCTTCCTGGTCGATGATCCGAAGGATTCCATCGCGATAGTCAAGGACTGTTCCTTCTGCCACAATTCCGTTTTTGAAGACAATCCGGTCTTGCGCCGAAGCACCTGACAAGTTCAGGCAAAACAGACAAGCCGAAGCCAGAATAAGACAATTTTTTCTCATGATGTCAATTCCTTATTTATATGATGTGCCCCATGCGGTCCTTCTTGGTCTTGAGATAGCGCCGGTTGTCGCAACCCGGATCGACCACGATCGGCACCCGCTCGCTGATCCGCAGGCCGTAGCCCTCGAGGCCGACGATCTTGGTCGGATTGTTGGTCATCAGGCGCAGGCTTTTGACTCCCAGATTAAGCAGAATCTGGGCGCCGATTCCGTATTCCCGCAAGTCCGGCGGGAAGCCAAGCCTGACATTGGCCTCGACCGTGTCCAGTCCCTGATCCTGCAAGTGATAGGCGTGCAGCTTGTTCAGCAGTCCGATCCCGCGTCCCTCCTGGCGCATGTAGACCAGCACCCCGGCTCCCGCCTCCGCGATCATCTTCATCGCGCGCTCCAGTTGATCGCCGCAGTCGCAGCGGGAAGAGTGGAAGACGTCGCCGGTCAAACATTCGCTGTGAACCCGGACCAGGACATCCTCGCGCCGGCTCAGGTCGCCGAAGACCAAGGCCAGATGTTCGCGGCCGTCGGTTTGCGCGACAAAGCAGTGCAGCTTGAAGACCCCGAACTTGGTCGGCATATTGACCACGCGCTCGAGCGTGACCAGGCTTTCGGCCCGCCGCCGGAAGGCGATCAGGTCGGCGATCGCTCCAAGCGGCAGATTGTGCTCCTCGGCGAAGGCTTGCAGTTGCGGGCCTCGCGCCATCGAGCCGTCATCGTTCATGATCTCGCAAATCACCCCGATCGGCGAGAGCCCGGCCAGGCGGGCCAGATCGACCGCCGCCTCGGTATGCCCGGCCCGCACCAGAACCCCGCCGGGTCTGGCGATCAGCGGGAAGACATGACCGGGCACCACGAAGTCCTCGCGCCGCGCGTTGACCTCGGCCAGCCGCTGGATCGTGGCCGCGCGGTCGGCCGCCGAAATCCCCGTCGTCACGCCCTCCCTGGCATCGACACTGACAGTGAAGGCCGTATGGAAAGGATCGTCCGGCCGCGCCATCTCCGGCAAGTCCAGGCTGTAGGCCCGTTCCCGGGTCATGGGCACGCAGATCAGCCCGCGCCCGTGCTTGGCCATGAAGTTGACCGCCGCCGCGGTGGCGCGCTCGGCCGCCACAATCAGGTCGCCTTCGTTCTCGCGCGTGGCGTCGTCGGCCAGCACGACCATTTCGCCGCGCCCCACCGCCGCGATCACTTCCTCGATCGGAGCGAACATTGTCATTGTCCAGATTCCCGCCTGAATAAAAAAATGCTATGCCCGCCGGTCGGACGATTCGGCCTGACGCCACTGCTCGAACTCTTTTTTCAGCTCCCGCAATTCGCGGCGAAGCTTGTCGATCCGAGCCAGGTTCATCTTTTCGCGCACGAAATCGCGTTCGCCGACCGCCGGCGACCCGACCACCTTGGCTCCCGGCGGCAGATCCTTGTTGACCCCGGCCTGTCCGAGCACGGCGGCGCCGTCTCCGATCTCCAGATGCCCGGCGACTCCGGCCTGTCCGGCCAGGATCACATGCCGCCCCAGCCGGGTGCTGCCGGCAATGCCGACCTGGGCCACGACAAAGGAATGTTCGCCGATCACCACGTTATGCGCGATCTGCACCAGATTGTCGATCTTCACCCCGCGCTTGATCCAGGTTCGCCCGAAACGAGCCCGGTCGATGGCGGTGGAGGCGCCGACCTCGACATCGTCGTCGATCTGCACGATCCCCACCTGCGGAATCTTGCCGTGCCCCTCCCGGCCCGGCACGAAGCCGAATCCGTCGGAACCGATTACCGCGCCGCAATGCACGATCACCCGGTCGCCAAGGCGGCAAAATTCGCGGATCGAAACATTCGGATAAATCCGACAATCGCGCCCGATCCGGACTCCGAAGCCGAGATAGCAGCCGGCCCCGATCACTGAATTTTCACCGATCTCCACCCCGGACTCGATCACCGCGCAAGGGCCGACCGACACCGAGTCTGGCAGCCGGACGTTGCCGGCCACCGCCGCCCGCCGGTTGACTCCGGACGGCGGCGGCGGCGGCAGAACCGCGAAATGCTCGATCAGCCGGTTGAAGGCGGCGGACGGATTGCGGCAGACCACCCACGCCCGGCCGGGCGGCGGCGGCTCCGCAAAATCGGCCGGCACCAGAACGACCGAGGCCTGCGAAGGCAAGACCCGGCCGCGATATTTGCCGTGGCCAAGAAAGGCGGCCTTGCCGGGCGTCGCCTCGTCCAGGGAACCGACCCCGTCAACCCGCAGCCCGCCCTCGCCTTGCAGCTCGCCTTCGACCATGGCGGCAATGGCGGCGGCGGTAAGCGGCCCCCCGGCCGAATCCTGTTTCTGCTTGCTCATAGGCTATGCTTCCCATATCATGAATTATGACCAACCGCACTGGGCTATGCGCTGTCTTCAAAAAAAACAAAAAAACCTGGCCGCGGCACATCGGCTCTGCCGACGAGGCGGGCGCCGCCGCGCCGGTCGTTCAAGACTGCAAAGCCGCCTTGATCCGGCGGATGCCGCGACTGGAGCTCTCCTCCTTCCTGATTTTGAAGCGCCCCAGCTCGCCGGTTCGCCCGACATGCGGGCCGCCGCAAATCTCCAGCGACCGGTCGCCGATCCTAAATACCTTGACCCGCTCCCCGTAGCGCTCGCCGAAAAGCCCGATCGCCTGCGAATTCCGCGCCTCCTCGACCGACATTTCCCTGCACTCCACCGGCAGATCCTGTTCGATCGCCTCGTTGACCAGCTTCTCGATCTGATCCAGCTGTTCCCTGCCGACCTTTTCCGGATGCGAAAAATCAAAGCGCAAACGCTCGGCATTGATATTCGAACCGGCCTGCTTGACATGGTCGCCGAGCACCTGGCGCAGGGCGGCATGCAGCAGATGCGTCGCCGTATGCAGGCACGTGGCGGCCTCGGAATGGTCGGCCAGGCCGCCCTTGAACTTCTTCTCGGCACCGCTGCGCGACTTCTCCTGATGCTTGCGGTAGGCCTCCTCGAAGCTCTCCATGTCAACCTGGAAACCGCGCTCGCGGGCCAGTTCGCAAGTCAATTCCACCGGAAAGCCATAGGTCTCGTAGAGAAAGAAGGCCTTGCGCCCGCTGATCCGCTTGTTCACGACATGCGCCGGAAACTTGTCGATCAATTTGTTGAACTCGCGCATGCCGCGCTCCAGCGAATCGGCAAACTGATCCTCCTCGCGCTGCAATTCATCGCGAATCACCGCCTGCTGCTCGCGCAGCTCGGGGTAGGCTTGATGGTAGTCCGCCACCACCACTTCGCCCAAGGCCGGGGTGAACATCTCGTGAATGCCGATCTTGCGACCCTCGCGAATCGCCCGCCGGATCAGCCTGCGCAAAACATACGACTGGTCGACATTGCCGGGTCTGACCCCGTCGCAAAGCAGAAAGGCGGCCGCCCGCATGTGCTCGGCCACAATCCGGGCGCCGCGGTCGGCGATCGGGTTGGAGATGCCGGCCAACTCTCCGATCAGGGCGAACAGATTGGCGAACAGTTCGGTCTCGTAGCAGCTCCTTCTGTCCTGCAGAATCGCGGTCACCCGCTCCAGCCCCATGCCGGTGTCGACATTCTTGCGGACCAGCGGCTCGAAGCTCCCGGCCGCCGTCTTGTTGTACTGCATGAAGACGTCGTTCCAAATCTCCACATACTTGCCGCAATTGCAGGTCAGGCCGCAGTCGGGGCCGCAGTCCGGCAAAGCCAGCTCGACAAACATCTCCGTGTCCGGCCCGCAGGGGCCGGTCTCGCCGGCCGGCCCCCACCAGTTGTGGCGCTTGCCGAGATAGACAATCCGACTCTCCGGCACGCCCAGGCTGTGCCAGACGGCGGCCGCCTCCTGGTCGCGCGGCGCGTCCTCGTCGCCGGCGAAGCAGGAAACCCACAGTCTGGCCAGCGGAATCTCCAGCACCGAGGTCAGGAATTCAAAGCTGTAGAGAATCGCCCGCTCCTTGAAATAGTCCCCGAGCGACCAGTTGCCGAGCATCTCGAAGAAGGTCAGGTGCGTGGTGTCGCCCACCTCGTCGATATCGCCGGTGCGAATGCACTTCTGGCAATTGACCAGGCGAGATCCGGCGGGGTGCTTCTCCCCGAGCAGAAACGGCACCAGCGGATGCATGCCGGCGGTGGTGAACAGGACGGTGGGATCGTTCTCGGGCACCAGCGGGGCGCTGCCGATTTCGACATGATCGCGAGCCTTGAAAAAATCAATGTAGGCCCGACGCAACTGATTGGCGGTGGTCATAGGTGAATTCATCCTCCCGAATCGGCAGTGGCTAGGTTTTCGGCCTGCAAGCAATAGGGTTAATTTACCACGCCTTGCCCTGGAAGCAATCGCCCATCGATAATTCACAGGTCAAGTTTGCCGCAGGCTGGGGCACAGGTTGCTGCGGTTGCCGACCTGGCGCAGAAAGATCCCCGCGGGCAACGTATCGCGGCTCTGCGGCAGCGTAGACGCAGCCGCTCCTCCATGCAAACGGCTCGCTGCCCGCAGTTGAAAATACGCAGAGTACCGGCCCGAACATCGCCATTCTTCCCCGACACATTGCCGGAAGAAATCAGGAACAACTTGACAAGCCCAGCCCGCAAAGTAAACTATTCTCGAACTACAACCACAAGGCGGACACTATGGCTTGCCCCCGACACATTTCGCCGGCTCTCCTGTTTCTCTGGATTTCACTTTGCCCCATGCATCTGCCCGCTCGCGAAGCGGTCGAAATCATCGAGCGCATGGAAAACGCCATGCGCGGCGAGTCAAGCCAGGCCGCAATGACCATGGTTATCGAGCGGTCGCGCTATCGCCGCGAGATTTCCCTGCGCTACTGGCTGAAAGGCCGCCGATACTCGATGATTGCGATCACCGCCCCGGCTCGCGACCAGGGAACCGCCTACCTGATGCGCGACAATGAGATATGGAACTACGACCCGCGCATCGAGCGGATCACCAGGCTGCCCTCCTCGATGATGGCTCAATCCTGGATGGGATCCGACTTCACCAACGACGACCTGGTGCGGGACAGCAATGTCGTCGACGACTACGAACATGAAATCATAGCGATCGAAACATACCGCGACCGGCGGTGCTATCTGGTTGAAATGATCCCCAGACCCGACACCCCGGTCGTCTGGGGAAAGGTCAGAATGTGGATCGACACCGAAGACTACCTGCAACTGAAAATCGAGAACTACGACCAGCAGGGGGCCTTGGTCAACACCATGAAACTCGACCAGATCAGAAAGCTGCACGATCGCGAAATCCCCACCCGCATAACGGTTATTCCGGCCGACCGGGACGACCATCGCACCATCCTGGAATATCAGAGCTTGCAATTCAATGTCGATCTGCAGGAAAGCTTCTTTACGCGAGCCAATATGCAAAGGCTAAGATAACCCGACCCGCAACATCGAGAACATTGCCGTGGCCACCTATATAAAGCTTGCATGGCGCAATGTTTGGAGAAATCGTCGCCGCACCCTGATCACGGTTTCGGCGATTGTCTTTGCGGTTGTGGCCGCCGTCTTCATGCAGTCGATCAATCGCGGTTCGCATGAAATGATGCTCGACAACATGCTGCGCTTCTCCACCGGTTATCTGCAGTTGCAGGACTACCGCCACCAAGACGAACCGTCGCTCGACAACACTTTCGCCTACGACCGGTCAATGCACCAGCGCGTACTCGAAACGGATCCCAGGATTCAGGCAGTTCTGCCGCGCCTGGAAACCTTCATGCTGGCCGCCAACCACGAGTCGACGCGAGGCGCAGTTGTCTTCGGAATCGACCCACAGAAGGAGCATCACTTCAACCGCATCAAGGATCGGCTTGTGAAAGGTCGCTTTTTCGAGCCTGAACAAGCAGAGGCGGTGATTGGGGGGCAACTGGCTCGCCGCCTGCAACTGGAGACCGGAGACGAGTTGGCCCTGATCGGGCAGGGACGTTTCGGCATGTCGGCGAGCGGTCTGTTCAAAATCGTCGGAATGATCGAGCATCCACTGCGCGAAATGAACGAACAGGCGGTCTTCCTGCCGCTGCCGGCGGCGCAGGAGCTGCTGTCGGCTGAGGGCCTGGTCTCGGCTCTGCTGATCGCCCCCGAGCACGACCGCCACACACCCGCTGTTGCCGCCGCCTTGCGCGACCGCTTCGGCGACCATGATCTGGTGGTGCGGACCTGGCCCGACCTGCTGCCGGAACTGCTCGAGCTGTTCGAGTTCGACCTGGCCGGGCCGCGCCTGCTTGCCCTGGTGCTTTACATCGTCATCGGATTCGGCTTTTTCGGCACTGTTCTGACTATGACCATGGAACGATTGCGCGAATTTGGCATGCTCCTTTCGATCGGTATGCGACGCGGTCGACTGGCGCTGGTGGCTTGCATCGAAACACTCTTCATCGGCATTGTCGGAGTCTTGACCGGTCTCGCGACCGCCTGGCTGGTCGTCTATTATTTTCACCGCCATCCCATCGAACTGACTGGCGACGCGGCCCGGGCTGTTGCCGATATGGGCTGGGATCCGGTTCTGCCCATGTCGTTTGCGGCAGACCAGTTCTACACTCAGGGGATTTATGTGTTTGTCCTGAACATGCTGATCTTTCTCTTTCCGCTTTGGAAGATAATCCGTCTCGACATCCTGGAAGCCGCCAGAAAATGAAAGTCCTGCTGGTCATCGCCTGGAGAAACATTTGGCGGCACCCCTCCCGCAGCGGCGTTTTGCTCGCAGCCGTCGTTGTCGGACTTTGGGCTGGTGTGATCGCGGTCGGCGCCATGAACGGCATGACCAGGCAGCGCATCGACTATCTGATCGAAAGCGAAATTGCCCATGTGCAAATCCACAACCCGGAATTCCTCGCCGAAGGCCAGCCCTGTCTCTTCATCGAAAATCACTGGGAGATCACGGCCAAGCTCGACCGGGAGGCCAGGATAAAAAGCCACACAATGCGAACCATCGTCGACGGCATGCTGCGGTCGCCAATCAAAACTTCCGGCGTGCGCATGCGCGGAATCGACATCAGGACGGAAACGGAAACCACCACTTTTCACGAAAACATTGTCGCCGGAGAATACCTCGACAGCGAGACACGCAACGCCGCAATCGTCGGCCAGAGCCTGGCTCGCGACCACAACCTGCGCATCGGCAACCGCATCGTCCTCACTTTCGAGGATCTCAATCGCCAGCTAACCTCCGCCTCTTTCAACATCGTCGGTCTCTTCGAATCGGCTTCCGCCGATTTCGACCGCAGAAACCTATTCCTGCGCTCGGATGACTTGAACGCGGTTCTCGGCGACCGCCCGGTCTACCATGAGATCGCCATCATGCTGACCGACGAAACTCTGGCGAGCGAACTGGTTGCCGACCTTAATCGCCGCTTCGGCCATATCCAGGCGCAAAGCTGGCGGCAGCTTTCCCCGGAACTCAATGTGCTGGTCGAGATCGGCGACCTGATGCTGTTCATTGTCACCATGATCATCATGCTCGCCCTCGCCTTCGGCATTCTCAATACCATGCTGATGGCGCTGTTCGAACGCATGCGGGAAATCGGCATGCTGCTGTCGATCGGGATGAGCCGAAAGCGCGTATTCGCCATGATCCTCCTGGAATCCCTGGCGCTTACTGTGATCGGCGCCTTCCTCGGGATATTCCTGGGCTGGGGCTCGATTCTCCATCTCGGGAAAGTCGGCATCAATCTTGAGCGCTTCGCCTGCGGCATCGCGGAAATTGGCTGGGATACCGTAATCTACCCGTTCATGTCCCCAGCCGACTATGCCTCGGTAGCCGCCCTGGTTGTACTCGTCACCCTGTTTGCCTCGACCTATCCGGCCTGCAAGGCGATCAGAATCAACCCGCTGGACGCAGCCAAGGACACTTGAGCATCATGCCTATCGTCGCCACCGAAAAACTCTGCAAGACCTACAATCCGGACACCGTGCCGGTACACGCCCTACGCCAGGTCTCGATTGCGATCGAGCCGGGTGAGTTCACCAGCATTGTCGGGCCGTCCGGCTCCGGCAAGACCACCCTGCTCAATATGATCGGGGGCCTCGACAAGCCGACTTCCGGCAGGGTGCTGGTCGACAACGTCGACCTCACCGCCATGAAAGACAGCCACCTGATCGACTTTCGACTCAGGAACATCGGCTTCGTCTTCCAGCACTACAATCTGATACCCGTGTTCACCGCCTACGAAAATGTCTCGTTCCTGATGCTCCTGCAAAAGCGCGGCAGGCAGGAAATGCACCGGCGAACCAATGAACTGCTCGACGCGGTCGGCCTGGGCGGCCGCAAGCACGCACGCCCCAGGGAAATGTCGGGAGGCCAGCAGCAGCGCGTCGCAGTCGCCCGCGCCCTCGCCTCGGAGCCCAAGTTCATTCTTGCCGACGAACCGACTGCCAATCTCGATTCCGATTCGGCCATGAACCTGCTCGGCATAATGTCGCGCATGAACCGGGAAAAGAATGTCACCTTCGTCTTCTCGACCCACGACCCGCGGGTGATCAAGCGGGCGCGCCGGGTCATAACCCTGGTCGACGGCGCCGTCGACCAGGATCAGCCGCAGAACTGACATGCACCGGAAATCCAATGCAATTGGCATTTGTCTGGCAGCTCTGGCTCTGGGATTTGCGGATCTCGCAGCCGCACGGGATTCACGGTTCACGGACAACCTGCATGTCGTCGGCTATTTCCAGGCCATGCCGCTTTGGATGTCCGATCCGCCGTCCGCCACCCCCGACAGCCACCGCAACCTGACCGAGCTTCGCCTGCAAAACCGCCTCAACCTGCGATGGGACGCGACCCCGCAAATCGCTCTGCACTGGCAGATGCGCACACGCTTCTTTCAGGGAGATGTCATCCGACGCTATCCCGCCTTCAAAGATGCGGTCGCCCAAGACGACGGTCTGCTCGACCTTTCCTGGACAGTGGCCGAGGGCGGCGATTGGCTGCTGCATCACATCCCGGATCGGCTGTATGTCGAATACGACAGTGGCGACTGGAACCTCAGGGTTGGACGGCAGCGCATCAACTGGGGAGTCAACCTGATCACCAATCCGAACGATCTTTTCAACCTCCATTCCCCCTATGACTTCGACTACCCGGAACGCCCCGGAACCGATGCGGTCCGCATCCAGCGCCATCTCGACTTCGGCTCCCGCCTCGAACTGGCGGTCAGTCCAGCCAAACACTCGCGGGACACCGTCGCCGCCGCCCTCTACGCCCTTCACGTCAAAGGCAACGATCTCCAGATCATCGGCGGCTACTACCAGAACCGACTGGCCGGCGGCGGCGGATGGGCGGGCAGCCTCGGAGGCGCCGGGATCAAGGCCGAAGCCATGTTCTATGCCGATCTTGAACGCGCCCCCGGCTCCGCCCGCCGCCAGAACAACCTTGTGCTGGCCTCGTCCATCGATTACATGTTCGCCAACCGCCTGTTCATGGTCGCCGAAGCGCTCTACAACCAGGAAGGCGGGCGCCAGCGCTTTCAGGCGACCACCACTCCGCCCCGCCCCGACAATCCCTCCTACTCCCGCTTCCAGGTCGGCACGAGTCTGGCCTACCCGGTCAACCCTTTGCTGGACGCCTCGCTGGCCGGCTTCTACTATCCCGACCAGAATACCCTCTACCTCTCGCCCTCCCTGCTCTGGTCGCTCACTCAAAACCTCGACTTGAATTTGGCGGGACAGTTTTTTCTCGTCGCGCAGAGCGACTCCGCCTTCGCTGACGCAAGCAACCTTGTCCTGATCTCCCTGAAGTACAGTTTCTGACCGCGCCTGCATACCGAAGACAGTATCGCAAACATTCCTTGCCTGTGGCTATGCCACAATTATGCCTGCCATTCAATTTGCCCCGTCTGCGTCATGCTACATCCGGTTGCCCTTGCAAGGGACGGGGTCGCCGTGTATGGTAGAGCTGGCTGGACGACAAGGCTCCGCCACAGGCATCCCAACCGGGGCACATGACAAGGTATGCGGAATTGTCTGCGCGTTTCCCCGTCAATTTTCTCACGGATTCAGGTGACTTTGTCGCCGGTTTTATTGAACAAGCTCAAACCCTTTCCGACATGACCTCTCAAAAGACATGCGTTTTCCGCTGCGGCAGCCGGGAATGGCGCTTCCCCGGCCGCCCCCTGATCATGGGGGTGCTCAACCTTACCCCCGATTCGTTCTCCGACGGCGGCCGCTTCGCCACCCCGGCCAAAGCCTTGCAGCAGGCGCATGCCATGATCGCGGCGGGCGCCGACATTATCGACCTGGGCGGCGAATCGACCCGGCCGGGCGCCGAAACCGTGCCTTCAGCGGAGGAAATCAGGCGAGTGCTGCCGGTCGTGCGCGCCCTGGCGGGCGAGACCGCAATCCCGATCAGCATCGACACCCGCAAGGCTCCGGTCGCCGCCGCCGCCTTGGCGGCGGGCGCCAGCATCGTCAACGACATCAGCGGACTGCACTGCGATCCGGAGATGATCGAGGTGGTGCGGGACAGCCAGGCCGGCGCGGTTCTCATGCACATGCGCGGAACCCCGCAGAACATGCAGCAATTCACCGCGTACCACGATTTGACGGGCGAGATCCGCGACTATTTTCTCGCCATCATGGAAAGGACCAGGCAGGCCGGGATTGCCGGCGAACGATTGATTCTCGACCCCGGCATCGGCTTCAGCAAGACCGCCGAACAGAACCTGCAAATTATCGCGGAGCTGCCGCGACTCGCCGACCTTGGCCGGCCTCTGCTCCTCGGGCCTTCGCGCAAGTCCTTTATCGGCAAGCTGCTCGATCTGCCCGATCCCGCCGACCGCGGATCCGGCACCCTGGGCGCGCTGGCGGTCGCGGTCTGGCAGGGAGCCGGCATTCTGCGCGTGCATGAAGTCCAGGCCGCCCGTGAAGCGGCCATCGTGGCGGCGGCCATTCGCGACTCCCGCCCTTGAAACAAGTTCAGTTCAAGGCAACAGCATGACAACAACTATTTCGCTCCCCGACACCGACAACCTGGCGACCGGCAGTTGCGGCATTGTGGCTGTGGTCGGTCGCGCCAATGTCGTCTACGAACAAGGCGAAAACGAGGACCGGCCGATCCTCTGACACAGACCGGGTCGGCCCCTGCCGCGCGCACGCCGACCGCTCAGTCCCGGGCGGGGCTGCGCCGCCAACCCGTCTCAGCGCATCATCCCCGGCCCAACACACCCCCGCCCCCGTGCTGCCTCATGGACGGTCCCTCGTT
>SLSR01000218.1 GCA_007130365.1 Lentisphaeria bacterium | reverse complement strand
TTTTTGATGGTGTAGTCTGCCCGGGGTCGCGCTTCGCTTGACCCCGGGCTTCTGGGTTGGAGCACTCCGCCGGGGTGGAGCCTTCGGGGCAACGCCCCGCTACAATTAAAAAGCCCAGGGGCAACCGAAGAGCGACTCTGGGGCAACCGGAAGAGAATATTCGGCGGGCTGGAAGTCCGCACCAAAGCCCGCACACTTCGTCCGATGTCGAACTTGCGGACGGTGCGCGGGTCTGTATAATATGTTTGCGAGTTGATTTACAGGACTATCCTGGCACCCAGGCTTGATTTGAATTGTCCAGGCTGGTCGCGCAGAATGAATGCCGCCTTTTGGGGCGTGACGACGGGCAAATCCTTCGGCAGATTGTCGAGGGGAGACGAAAAAATTCGGAAAATTTCGATATGATCAGGAAACATGGCGGGACGATTTGTGGTTGTGTTCGCGGTTCGCGCCGGTTTGCGCGGTTCCTGTGTCTGTGGGCACTGCTGGCTTCGACTGCGATGGTCGCGGCATCGCCGGCGGCGGTCGAGCCGACCCCCTTCAACACGACCCTGGCCACCGTGGTCGGCCAATTGATTTCGCGCATCCACTATACGGCCCAGCCTTTCGACCAGGAGCTGTCGGAGCGTTTGTTCGACGAATATCTGCGGGCTCTCGACCGCGAGCGGCGTTTTTTCCTGGCTTCCGACATTGCGGAGTTCGAGGATCAGCGCAGCCGATTGCACCGGCAGGTGCGCAGCGGCGATCTGTCGTTTGTCTATCAGGTTTACGACCGCTACCTGGAGCGGGTGCGGGGGCGCGTGGAATATGTTCGGCAGGCGGTCGGGCAGCCGCTCGATTTCGAGGTGGAGGAGGAAATTGTGGTCGATCGTTCCGAGGAGCCCTGGCCGGCCGATATCGAAGAGCTCGACGAAATTTGGCGGCGCCGGGTCAAGAATCGGCTGCTGCTCTACAAGATGATGGAGGATGGCGACGGCCGCGGTGCCGACGACGAGGATAGCTCGCCGCCGTCGGAGGAAGAGCCGGAGCCGGAGAACGAACGGCAGGCCGAGTCCGGCGGGGATGACACGGCGCCATCCGAAGACGGGGCGGAGACGGGGCAGGAGATGGAGCTGTTGCTCGACCGGCGCACTCCCGAGGAGCGGGTGGTGGCCTATTACGAACGCATGCTCGGACAACTGGATGAGTCGGAGTCGATCGATGTTCTGGAGATTTTTCTCAATGCCCTGACCAGGGTGTACGACCCGCACTCGAACTACATGGCGCCGGCGCGCGAGGAGGACTTTGAAATCGACATGTCGCTTTCGCTCGAGGGAATCGGAGCGGTATTGACCACCGAGGAAGGGTATGTCAAGATCGTCGAAATCATTCCCGGCGGCCCGGCCGAGCGGGATGGCCGACTGCAGGTCGGCGACCGGATTGTCGCGGTCTCCAGCCAGGGCGAGATGGTGGATGTGGTCAATATGTCGCTGCGGCGCGTGGTGCGGATGATTCGCGGCCCCAAGGGCACCACGGTTCACTTGCAGGTGATCGAGGCCGGCCGCGGCTTGGGCGCCCTGCCGACTATGATCGACCTTGAGCGGGACAAAATCCAACTGACCGAACAGCAGGTGGGCGGCCGGCGGCAGACCATCGAGCTGGCGCCGCCGACGGAGCGGGCGGCCGAGGCCGGGGAAGAAGATTTGGCGGCGCCCGGGGAAGAAGCGGCCAGCGCCGAAATCCTGATCGTTTCGCTGCCTTCGTTCTATGCCGACTTCGCGGCTATGCGGGAGGGCGACGAGGACTATCGGCGCGCCAGTCGCGATTTGCGCGAAATCCTCTCCGAAGCCGTCGACCGCGAGGGCGGGGTGGACGGCTTGATCCTCGATCTGCGCTATAACGGCGGCGGCAGCCTGGATGAGGCGGTAGAGGTAGCCGGACTGTTCCTGGCCGGCGGCCCGGTCGTGCAGGTGCGCAGTTCCGGAGGGCAGGTGCAGATTTTGCGGGACGAAGACCAAGCCACCGCCTACGACGGGCCTTTGCTGGTTCTGGTCAATCGGCTCAGCGCCTCGGCTTCGGAAATCGTGGCCGCCGCGCTTCAGGATCACGGTCGGGCTCTCGTCGTCGGCGACCGCTCGACCTATGGCAAGGGCACGGTACAGCATATCTATGATCTCAATCGCTTCTTCATGCACCATCCCTTTTTCTCCGGCGAACAGGCCGGCTCGATCAAGTTCACCATGGCGAAATACTATCGGGTGAACGGCGGGTCGGTTCAGTTGAAAGGGGTTGCGCCGGACATCTCGCTGCCCGCCTTTACCGACGACATGGAAGTCGGCGAGGACAATCTCGAGGGCGCCCTGCCCTGGAATCAAATCGACCCTTTGATCGAACCGGAAGAGGTGGATTCGCGCTGGCGGCGACATCTGCCGGTCTTGCAGGACAATTCGCGGCAGCGTGTGGCGGAAGATCCCGACTTCCGGGAGATCGTGGCCACCAGCCGCCGCTTGCGCGAAGTGCGCGAACAGAAGACTCGGCCACTGAGCCTGCAGGCGCGGCGCGAAGTCCAGCGCCAGGAAGAGGAATGGTTTGAGACGATTCGCCGGGAAAGCGCGCGCCGCCGTCGCCGCCGCGGATCGGAAGAGAACGGTCGGGAGGAGGTGCGCGATCCGCATTTGGAGGAAGCCTTGCGGATTATCGGCGAGCTGATTCAGCTCGACCGTCAGGCGCGAACTTCGCAGGTGGCGGGTTTGAGCATGCTTTCCTGCGCCCGGCGGGCTGACATGCCACGCCGTAGAAACGAAGGCGGGAGCACCGCCTCCACTGCCGCGTAAACGCGGAACTCCGACAGCTTATTTTCGGCTCTTTCTCACTTTGAGTGGGTAGCTTGTTTCAATTCACATTCAGAAATGATGCATTGCTCGTGACAGAATTCGGGTTTCGGGTTTCAGACCATCCAGAGGGGCACAGCGCA
>SLSR01000236.1 GCA_007130365.1 Lentisphaeria bacterium | reverse complement strand
GAAGGAGGCGCGCAGGAAGCTGGAGAACCAGCTTCGCCAGTCGCAAAAAATGGAGGCGATCGGCCGTCTGGCGGGAGGGGTCGCGCATGATTTCAACAACATGCTGCAGACCATTCTCGGCTATACCGAGATGTCTCTGCTCGAAGTCGAGGCGGGCAGTGCTCTGCAGGAGTCTTTCCAGGAGATTGAAAAGGCGGCCCTGCACTCGGCCGATCTGACCAGGCAGCTCCTGGCCTTCGCCCGGAAACAGACGATTTCGCCCAGGCTTTTGCATCTGAACGATGAAATTTCGGGAATGCTGAAAATGCTCCGGCGACTGCTTGGCGAAGACTTGAATCTGCTTTGGAAACCCGGCGGCGAACTGTGGCCGGTCAGGATGGATCCGGCCTTGCTGCAGCAGGCTTTGGTCAATCTCGCGGTCAATGCGCGCGACGCGGCCGAGGCGGGCGGGCGCCTGACCATCGAAACCGAGAATGTGGAGATTGACCAGGCCTATTGCCGGCGGCACGGCGACGCGGTTCCGGGCGAGTATGCGATGATCGCGGTGGCCGACGACGGCCAGGGTATGGATTCGGAGGTTCTCGAGCAGATTTTCGAGCCGTTCTTCACCACCAAGCAGGCCGGCCAGGGAACCGGCCTGGGGCTTGCCACGGTGTACGGAATCGTGCGCCAGAGCGAAGGCTTTGTCAATGTCTATAGCGAAGTGGGGCGGGGCACGGTGTTCCAGATTCATCTGCCGCGCTCTCGAAGCTCGGCAGCCGAGCAGCCGGAGGAGAAAATACCGAAGACCGCACCGCGAGGCTCGGAGACGATTCTCCTGGTCGAGGACAATCAGGCATTGCTCGACCTGGCTCGCAAAATGCTCGAAAGACTGGGCTATCAAGTGCTGGCGGCGGCCAGTCCGAAACAGGCCTTGCGACTTATGGAGCATTATGCCGGGCAGGCGCGGCTGCTGGTGACCGATGTCGTGATGCCCGAGATGAGCGGGCGCGAGCTCTGGCAGAAGCTGCTCGAACGCGGGGAAAGCCAGCTCAAGTGCCTGTACATGTCCGGCTATACGGCCAATGTCATCGCTCATCACGGCATTTTGGATCACGGAGTCAATTTCATTGGAAAGCCGTTCTCGACATATGCTCTGGCGGTCAAGGTGCGCGAGGTTCTGGACGGAAAGTAAAATCATGCGAATCGAACTGCACAACCTGCTTCCCGAACCGATGGTCGAGGCTATGGACTGGGATTCGGAAGTCTGGCGCAGGAGCCTGAGTTTCGAGGCGGGACGCCGCTACCAGCTCAACGCGCCCTCGGGCAACGGCAAGACTTCCCTGATCAATTCCCTGTATGGCTTGCGCGACAACTATCGGGGCGATATTCTTCTCGACGGTCGCCCGGCCCGGGAAATCAGGCTGTCGGAGTGGTGTCGTCTGCGCCGGGTCGGGATGGCGGTCGTGTTTCAGGATTTGCGTTTGTTCCCGGAATTGACCGCGGCCGAAAACATCGAGATTAAGGCCAGCCTCGAGCCCGCGCCGCCGAGCCCGACTCGCGAAACCATGCTCGCGGCTCTCGGAATGGCCGACAGAGCGACACGCCCGGTCGCGACCCTGTCCTGGGGCGAGCGCCAGCGGGTTGCCCTGATTCGGGCTCTCAGCCAGCCCTTTGCATGGCTGCTGCTCGACGAACCCTTCAGCCATCTCGACCCCGGCAATATAGCGGCCGCCTGCGACCTGGTCGAACAGGCCTGCGAAGTCCGCAAGGCCGGCTTGATCATGACTTCGCTGGGCTATGACTATCCCTTGAACTTCGACTTTACCATGAAACTGTAGGATGAAAAGACAACAGCGCAGACTGCTCAGGCGAATATTGCGGCCGGGACGCGGGCGTTTCCAGTCTCTGGCGGCGATGTTCGGCTTTGTCCTGGGGTTGATTCTACTGCTCGGTTCGCTCAATCTGGCGATCGGGATCGACCGGGCGACCCGGCGCGGCCGGCAGCATGCAGAGTATCTGCTGGTCAACAAACGGGTTTCCACGGCCGGTATGCTGACCTATATCCGGCCGACCTTCACCGAGCGCGAGATCGAGGACTTGCGGGCGCAGCAATTTGTTGTTGACGTCGGAGAATTCACCACCAACCGTTTCCGGGCTTCCACTTTGCCGGGAGCGGGGGTGAGTATCAATGATGGCGCCGCGCCGCCGGATCCGAACCGGTCGGGGATGCAGTTTGAAATGCCGCTCTATACCGAGTTGTTTTTCGAGTCGGTACCCGACCGGTTTCTCGATGTGCGGCCGCCAAACTGGGAATGGAGCGAGGATTCCGACTATCTGCCGATCATCATGTCGCGGGAATTCCTCAATCTGTACAATTTCTCTTTCGCCCTGGCGCAGCGGCTGCCCCAGATTCCCGAGTCCCTGATTGGTTCGATGACCGGCTCGGTGACCGTGTCGGGAGCCGGCGGCCGGCGCACTCTGGCGGCGCGGGTGGTTGGCCTGAGCGACCGGATTCCCTCGATCATCGTGCCGGAAGGCTTTATGCAGTGGGCCAACCGCGAGATTGCCGGCGAACGGCAGGAGCGGCCTTCGCGCCTGATTGCCAAGGTCGACCGGCCGGCCGATCCGGATATGCTGGCCTATTTCAAGCAGCGCAACTTTCAGGTGAACAGCGAGCGCCTGCGAGCCGGCCAGGTCGGGCGGATGGCGGTTCTCGCCCTGACCGCGGTCGGGGCGGTCGGCATGGCCTTTGTGGTTCTGGCTCTGCTTCTGTTTGTCCTGCTCTCAAGGCTGATCATAGCCGAGGCCGGCGACCGGATTCGGCTGCTTCTGCAACTTGGCTATGCCCCGAACACCCTGGCCGCCTGCGCCTTGTCGCGCTTTTGGCTGGGGCTGCTGATCGTCGCGCTGGCGGCCGGAGCCATCTTGGGCGTGGCGCTGCCTTTTGCCTATGCGCGCTTGCGCGAAGTCGGCCTTG
>SLSR01000258.1 GCA_007130365.1 Lentisphaeria bacterium | reverse complement strand
GCCGAGGGCAAACAGGGCTTCTACGCCGCAGGCGGGCGCGGCCAGGGATGGAACGGCATGGTCTTCACGCGCGACCTGGCCTACGCCGGTGTTCTCGGCGTCAATCGATTGTTTCCCAATCGCATGCGCCAGTGCCTGGAAGTTACCAGGCGGGTTCGCCTCCAACTGGGTTTGCGCGCCGACCGCGACAATTGCGTGCCGGACCTGCCGTTCGTGCTCGAAGACATCAGCGGCGCCGAGTTCAAAGAGAAATACTCCACCAATCCCTACCCGCGGCGCACCGACGACGTGGTCTGGCTGTGGTGGGCCGACGACCTGGCCTCCCGCCACTTCGACAACGAACCTGAATGGCGCTGGATTCTCGACCTTGGCAAGCGTTGTTTCGACCAATTGTACCAGCCGTTTTTCGACCCCCGGGACGGTCTTTACTTTGGCCAGGCGTCGTTCATCGACGTCGGCTACAACGGCTATCCGGAATCGTTCGGCCGCGGCGGGATTGCGGCGATCAGGAATTGCCTGCGGATCAAGGCCGCCAGCACCAATTGTCTGTACTACAAGGGAATGACCGTTATGGCCAAGGCCGCCGAACGTTGCGGGCTGGCGGACGAACAGCGGGAATGGGGGAGCCGGGCCGAGGCTCTGCGCCGCGCCATCCGCACCCGAATCGTGCAGCCGGACGGCCGAGTCGCCTACTTCCTGCATCCCGACGAACACGCGGAACCGCGCGAACACGCCCTGGCCACTGCTTTCGCCGTTCTGCTCGGGGTCCTCGACGGAGAAGCCGCCGCCCGGGCCTGCCGCCATTATCCGGTGGCCTGGTGGGGAGCGCCGCTTTTCCATCCGTTCTTCGCCAACCGCGAATGCTATCACAACCACAGCGCCTGGCCTTTTGCAACCTCGCTTCTGCTGCGCGCCCGGGAGAAGGCGCTCGGAGTGAACGAAGCGTGGCGGGAACTCGCGCTGCTGGTGCAAAGTTGTCGCGGCGACACCTTCCACGAATGGACCTGTGCCTTTGACAAGCTGCCCCATGGCAAAGCCGCGCAAATGTGGACGCTCGGCCCGTTTGTCGGGCGCTGCCTGCAATTGTTCGAGCCCAAGACAAATGAATCGCCGGCCGACGGGTGACGTCTGGAGGCCTCCCCTCGCAATCCGCAATCGTCAACCGATACTATGCCTTCACTGCCTTGATCGATCACCGGCCGCAACTGGCTGATCGAGCACTGTGGGTTCAGCGAAAACAATGTCAGCGGCATGGATCTGTTCTCGGTCGAGGAGATCACGATTTGACAATCTCCCGCAGCCTGCTATTTTACATTCATCAATGACAAATGTTCCAAGGTCAATTGCCAAGTGTGACAATGAAAAACGCCGAGCAAATATTTCAGGCCATTGCCAATGAAGTCGGGGTGTCGCCGCGCACCGTCAAGCGCACATTGGCGCAGCCGCGCAAGGACACGCGTCCGACCTATGTCGAGCGCGCCAAGCGCATTCGCTCTCTCGCCGAAGCCCATGGCTACCGGCCGAACGCCGCCGCCCGCGCGGTTCGCATGGGACGTTTCGGGCAGGTCGCCATGCTCACCCGTCACGATGTCAGTTTTCAGCAGTTCAACCTGAACAAGGGGGTTTGCACCGAACTGGCCGCCCACGACCTGCACATGATTCTGGCTGAAATTCGCCCCGGCGATTTGGCGAAACCGGAAACCTCCCCGCGACTGCTGCGGGAACTCTGCGTGGACGGTCTGATTGTCCATTTCGCCCAAAAAATATCGCCGGCAACCCTGGAAGCGGTCTCCTACTCCGGCGTCCCGCTGGTCTGGACCAACCTGGACCAGGCAACCGACAGTGTCTGCACCGACGATGCGCAGGGGGTGCGGCTGGCCACTGAAACCTTGTTGGAAATCGGGCATCGCCGCATCGGACTACTGGCGGGCCCGCACGCAAAAGAAGAATTCGCCCACTATTCGGTGCGCGACCGGCGCGAAGGCTATTTGCAGGCGATGCAGCAGGCCGGTCTTTCCCCGAACATAAAGGAATTCAAGGATGATTCCGGCTATGCCGAGGGTTTGTCCAGGGCAATCGATCTACTTGATTCAGAACCGCACATCACGGCCTGGATCTGCGACAGCGATGTTGGCGGCGGGGCGATACTAATGGCCGCGCTGGCCAAGGGGCTAAAGGTCCCGCGCGACTTGTCGGTGATCATGTTCCACAATCTCAGTCCAAACGGGTCAATGGGGTTGCCGATAAGCGCCATGGCTCTGCCCATGCAGAAGGTGGGGGCGGAAGCGGCTCGCATGCTGCTCCGCAAGATCGCGAATCCGCAAGAGCCGCAGCCCTGTTGCAAGGTGCCTTTCAGTGCCCCGCCCGTTATCCGTACCATCGGCCCGCCCAGGCAGAATAAATAATTGATCAAAAGCAGCGAGGACAGCGGTCTTCCATAACATTGGATCAACCATCCCGCGTCATTTGGCATCGATACAAAAAAACCAGCAAACCTAGTAACAGGAGTTTAGACCATGTCGAACAAAACCCGCATTATAATCGCTCTGCCCATTTCCGTTTTCCTTTTATCATTCCTTATTTCAATCAATGTTGAAGGTGCCGACCTGATCGAGCTGGTGGATGGCACCCGCATCGAATGCGAGATTGCAATTCCCAACCACCACGGTGCGGCGATTGTTCGCTCGCCGCGTTCCGGCCTGGCCCGCAGCATTAGGCATTCTCACATTCATGCCGTTGTTCGCCACGACCAACGCCGGGTTCTCAACCCCCGGCGCGAGCTGACTGCCGAAGAGCGTGAAGCCCTGCCGGAAGTGGTCTGGGGCGACCAGGCGCCGGGCATGAATCCGCAGCCCGCCTTCGCCACTCAGGAGTGGCCGGAGAGGCGTCTTCTGATCTGGGCCAATCCCGGCACCTCCGGCGAGCTCAACGATCCGGCCAATTGGATCGATCAAAATGGCAGGACACCAGCCGAGG
>SLSR01000213.1 GCA_007130365.1 Lentisphaeria bacterium | reverse complement strand
TTCGGGTTTCGGGTTTCGGGTTTCGGGTTTCGGGTTTCGGGTTCTGGGGAAAAATCTGGATTGCCCGCAGACTCGCGGGAAAAATGGAGACGGCGGGCCGCCGCCGTTGATACCGTCCGAGGTCGGACGATGATTGGCGGAAACATCGCATCATGTATCGCCCCCTGCAGGGGATTGAGATGGGATTTGTGCGCGGTTCCACGGGTTGGCACCCGTGGCTGCAATCCTGCCGCCCTATGACGAGGGCTGAAGCCATGAATCCGCCCCGGTGGATGACAGATATGTAGCCTCGGGCGTAAGCCCGTGGACAAAACGAGCAACCAAAATAGAGCCCCCGCCTTGTAACGCCGGCTTGCCACGCCGGAGCCTTGGCTTAGGCGGGAGCCTTGGCGAAGGAATGCGGGGGCGACACAGTCTCCACCCCGCGTTTATTCCCACACGATTGAGGTGCCCCTTCAGGGCACAATTTTTTACTTATTCCTACCCAGGGTTGCGCTTCGCTTAACCCTGGGCTACGATGACGCCGCCCCTTTGGGGCTATAATTTATTTTGTGTATTTCGCATATTTCGTGGTTAAAAACATGGCTGCGGAGATCTGGCGACGGCGGGCCTCCGCCGTTAATCACCGTCCGAGGCCGGACGGCTCCAGGAAGCAATGACCCCCCGCGAACCGCCGGTAACACGGTCGTCCTCGGCCGTATCATTGAGCGGGGTGCATTCTACGGGCGGGGCGCCCGTAGGTACAATGACGCATGGCCGAATTCGCATGAATTAATCAGGCTATGGCTGACGCCCTGCCATCCTGGCGGCCAGCTCGGCCACATGCCTGCCCTGGAAGCGGGCACCGGCCAAGTCGATCTTGCCGGGGCTTCTCTCTCCCTGGGTGCCGGCCACGGTGGTGGCGCCGTAGGGGGTGCCGCCAATGATCTCTTCGTTGTTCATCTGTCCGTCAAAGGCGTATGGCAGTCCGACCACCAGCATTCCATGATGCAACAGGGAGGTGTGGAAACTGAGCAGGGTGCTCTCCTGGCCTCCGTGCTGGGTTGCCGTGCTGGTGAAGACGCTGCCGAGCTTGCCAATCAAGGCGCCGTTTGCCCACAGGCCGCCGGTGGCGTCGAGGAACTGTCGCATCTGGCCGCACATATTGCCGAACCGGGTCGGGGTGCCGAAGACAATGGCGTCATAGTCGGCCAATTCGTCCGGTTGACATACCGGGACCTGGCTGAAGGTTCGCTGAAACTCCGTCGCCCCCATACTTTCGATGACTTCCGGAGAAAGGGTTTCCGGAACTCTTTTCAGAGCGGTCTCGGTTCCCTGCACCTCGCCGGCGCCGGCTTCAACCTCCTGGGCCATACGATAGACATGTCCGTAGAGCGAATAGCATACGACTAAAACTTTCATTTTTTTCTCCTTGTCTGTTTTTTTTAGGGTTTTGCGAAATAGGCGAATCGAGCCAATCGTAGGTCGGGAATCTGTCCCGACCAGGCTCGATTCGCATAGTCGACTCGGATATTCGACCTACAAAATTCACATTTCGCAATTCCCTGGGTTGTTTTCACGCACACTGGCACCTCTTAATATATCCAACCCTTTTCGCGGTTTGCACGGCCTCAGGCTAACGATGATCGCGCAGTTCCGCGGTGTGAAGGCCGAGGGTGATAGTATAGGCGTCGGCCAGGGGCATGCGTTTGAATTCATGGCCGTGCCCCCAGGAGTCGCTGTAGATGATTTCTTCGGTTTCCGAGTTGTAGCCGATAATCAGCCGCATATGCCCGCCGGCGCCCCGCAGAGGCGGCGACTCCGGGACAATGCCGACCATGCAACTCCAAAGCAGGGGGATGCCGCGGTCGATATAGCGTTCGATGGTGCGCATGAAGCCTCGCACGTTCGACTGTCGCTGGCCGCGCGCCTCCTTAAGCAAGTCGTAGTCGAGGGAGAGGTAGAGGGTGGTAAGCTCGACGGTTCGCCCCAGCTCCACCTGCTCCGCCCGCTGCCGGCGGGCCAGGCGGTTGTAGTACTGGATGAGCTGCTGCAAGTCCCGCGCCTCGAACTCTTCGTGGGATCGAATATAAATGCCCAGAAAGGCACCGGCTTGGCGCAGGGCGTCCAGCATGACTTCCGGATTGGTTCCTCGCCGGGTCGAGGTGCGGGCGATTTGAGCCAGCTCGTGCTGGTCGATGTCGATTTGGTAGTGTCGCATTATCCGTTCCAGCGAGGCGACGGCACAGTATCCCTTGTCGCCCTGATCTACCATGGGCAGGTTGGCGATGAACAGGTCGCCGTTTCGGTGGCGTTGGAGGTGGTTGGTCAGCGGCACAGTCCGGCGATGCTGGGCGGAGGCTCGGGTTGACCGCCCGGCGGCGGCAATTTCCAGCGGTTGCACGTGCAGGGTTATGAATTCCGCCTGGTAGGGATAATTGACCCCGCCGCTGCGCCGGGCTTCGGTTTCGCTCCAGAGCAGTGTCCACAGGTTGGGGTCAAGGCGCCAGTGCTGGCGGTGGATGTTAATGTTCCGGCCCCGCCGCTGGCTTTCCTGGCGGCTGGGCGAGCGGTTGGCAAAGTCTGTGATATCCTGTCGGAGCTGGTTCAGCAGTTCGGTGAACCGCTCCTTTTCAATGGAGCCGCTGTCGCCGCGGTTATAGATCATGGCGCTGATCCGATCGGGGCGGTTTTGACTGAAGCGAACATGCAGGTCCTCGATCGGATGTTCAAGCAATGAGAGCTGCGGCAGGGCGGAGCGGAGGACGGACCGGTCAGTTTCGGAGACCCAGTGCAAGCGCCAGGCGCGGTGGCGGATAATATAGTTGGCCGCCGTGGTCTGCCAGGTCTCCGGGGATTGAATCCAAGCCTCCAGCGGGGTTGCCGCCGCTGTCAATCCGAAACCGACCAGCAGTGCGAACAAGGCAGCATGTAGTTTCAGGCGGGCGCAGATGTTCATAGCTGTTCTTCTCCTACAATCTACAGACGAGGGAATTGCGAAAT
>SLSR01000075.1 GCA_007130365.1 Lentisphaeria bacterium | reverse complement strand
TGGCTCACCAGCTTTCTTTGGATCGTCCGGCCGCGATCAAGATTCTGCATGACAAGTTTGCCCGGGACGCCGCCTTCATCAAGAACTTCATTCACGAGGCGCGGGCGGCGGCTCAGCTCAATCATCCCAGTATCGTTCAGGCCTACGCGGTCGGCGAGGAGGATGGCATCTACTATTTCGCCATGGAGTATGTCCAGGGCAACACCCTGAAGAGCGTGCTTTCCCACAGCGGCCGCTTTGTGGTCGACCAGGCGCTGCGCATTGCCCAGGAAATCGGCGCCGCCCTGGATTTTGCCTGGAACAACAAGCAGCTGGTGCATCGCGACATCAAGCCGGACAATATTATCATTACCGAAAATCGGGTGGTCAAGCTGGCCGACCTCGGCTTGGCGCGCGTGCGGGGAGACATTCTCAACGACCATTCGGAAGAGATTTTCGGAACCCCGCAATACGTGGCGCCCGAACAGCTGCTCGGCTATCCGGCCGACAATCGTTCGGACATCTACAGTCTGGGAGCCACGCTTTTTCACCTGGTGACCGGCGAATGCCCCTATGTCGGCAAGACGCCGGCCGAGACCGCCCGCAAGCACATCACCGACGTCCTGCCGTCGCCGCGCGACATCGTCCCCGGCATTCCGGAGCCGGTGTGCCATTTGATTCAATGGATGATGGCTAAGCGTCCCGGACATCGCCATCAGTCGGCGGCCGAGTTTCTCGAAGATCTTGCCCTGGTGCAAAAAGGCGACTATCCAAAGCATCATCCGCTAAAAGCCTTTGCAAAGCCGATTGACGTCAAGAATATTGAGCAGGAAATGAAGGCTGTGGTTACCGCCCGGCAGGCGGCCGAAGCCGCTGAAATGCGGAGATCCTTACATACATCCTGTCCGCTGGACGGCTCTGATTACAGCGTCGCGTCCATCACTCAGTCGCATAACTTATCCGATGTTCGACCGGCTGTTTTAAAGCATGATCTGGATCATGCCACTACAAGAACCAGCCTGAAGCTTGCCAAGTCGCCAAATGCGCCTGCCGAGTCCGAAGCCCTGGCCGCGGCGGTCGACACGCCGCCGGGCGCCAGCGAGGAAGAACGGCCAGATAAGAGAGAGTGGTCAAGAATCAGCAGATTAAAGGTGCTGATTTTTATCCTCTTGTTGTTTGGGCTGTGGGCATTCTACTATTTCTGGCATGAACCTCCGAATAAAATGAGCCAGCGGGAGTTGCATGAAAAGCTGGTCGAACAGGAGCAGCAGCATTTGCAGCGCGAGGCCGAAGAGGCGGACGAGGCGGCACGGGCGGCCGAATTGCGCGAGCAGCGTCTGCAGACTTTACGGGATCAGCGCGAGCGCCTGCGCCGGGAAACCATTCCACTGGCTCGCCGACATCGTTTCGCGCAGGCTCGCAACGACTATGCCGCGATGGCGGCTTCCCAGGAAGCCGAATTCCGCGACTGGGCCCGTGGCCGGGTCGAGATGCTGGAATTGGCCGAAAAGGCCTTGGCCACATTCCGCAATACCGGCACCGAGCTGGCCGGCATGCGGTTTGTGGCTCCCGGGCAGATACGTCCCGGGCAAATCGTTTCGATCGACAATACCACGATATCGTCCGAGATCATTGATCAGATCTATGAACGCGCCCAGCTGGTCGGAGAGAGGAGAATTCCGGTCGAGGTGGCGGTTGAAGACTTGGAACTCCCTCGGGTCATCGGACTGATCGACAGTGCCTGGAGCCACCGGGGCGGGACTGACAAGGCCGAGCGCGATCTGATGGTTGGCGCCTACCTTTTGGCTCGCGGGGAGATGCTCGAAGAGGCGAGGCGACGCCTGCAAAACGCGCGCGGGCGAATCGCGCAAAGCCTGCTCGGCGAAATCGATTCGGTGCGCGAGGCGGTACGCGCTCTCTAGCCTGATTAATTCATGCGGACTCGGCCATGCGCATTGTACATTTTTCCGATATTCATTTCGGTCTGTGGCCGGAGCGTTTTTGGTCGGCTCTGCTCGACAAGCGCGTGCTCGGGCTGGTCAATTATTTCCTGCGTCGCCGCGGTCGGATGCATCGCGACTACCTGGAGCGGGCTCTGTCTCTGATCGAAACCCTCGACCCGCAAATGGTGGTTTGCACCGGCGATGTCGCCAGTATCGGGTCGCGCCGCGAATTCAAGGCGGCCGCGCGGGCTCTCGACCCTCTGACCCAAAATCCGCGCCGCCGATTTGTCTACGTTCCCGGCAATCACGACAACTACGTGCGCAGCCGCCATTGTCAGAGAGCCTTTCGCGAAACCTTCGCCCGGCTTAACGGCGGTCGCTGGCAGTGGTCGGATCTTCCTCTGGTTGAGACGGTCGGAAGTCTTGAATTCATGGTTTGCGACGAGTGTCGGCCGACCAATATCTTTCTTTCATCCGGCTTTTTCTCGAACCGGTCGGCGGAAGTTTTCCGGAATTGGCTGGCTCGGCCGCGCCCGGCCGGCCGTCGTCGAATCTTGATCGGGCATTATCCGACGCGCGATCAAGCCGGTCGGCCTTTGTCCTGGCGGCGGCGCCTGAACGGCGGGGAAATTGTCCGCCGGGCATTGACGGAAGGGCTTTTGGATGCTTCATTATGTGGTCACATTCACGATCCGTTCTGCCACCGCGAGGACAACGGCGCGGTGGAGGTTTGCGCCGGGGCTCTGACGGTCAAGGGAAAGCTCAACGTACTGGATCTTCCGGCCGACGGCCGGTCGGCGATCCGCCAGCGCTGGCTGAGCGTGGACGGGCAGTTGGAGCACGAATCCGGTTAATCAAGAGCCGTAAAAGAGGATTGTCTTTGACAGAAGCACGCCTGGCTGCGCCTGCCGGTCGCGGGCGACGCAGGCAGGTGCGGTACGCACAGGCAGGCAAAGGACGCAAAGATGCAGTCAATCGTCCGGCGCTCTTCTGTTCAAAAAAAAGGCATTAGTTAATCGGGCTAACGTCGCGGATCACTGGCGCGAAGAATGAGCGTCCAGTGCATCCGTTTGT
>SLSR01000275.1 GCA_007130365.1 Lentisphaeria bacterium | reverse complement strand
CTCTTCGTGCTGGCGGCTCTGCTGCTCTGGCCGCGACAACCGCCGCCGGAAACCACCATCGAATGGCCGCGCGACCAGCAGGATCGCCTGATTGTCGCCGTCTTGCCCTCGCCCAGCCATGGCAGCGCCGAAAACGGCGGCTTCAACCTGGGCTTCCCGGGCAACCCCGGCTGGACCAATCGAACCGAAGCCGACGGCACCACCGTGATCGAAACCATGGTCGGACGCGACCGCGACATTCCGCTGCGGCTGCTTCTGAACGAAAAAGACGACCCGCGCGAGGCGACCTTCGGCCGCTTGCGCTCGCTGGAAAACTGGATGGCCGAGATCCGGGAAGCCGGGGGATCCTGGAGTTTCGACCCGCCCTCCAGCGGACTTTTCCTCGGCCCGGCCAACGGGATTCCCGCCATCTATGTCGCCTATCATCGCGACGACGGCAAACCATGGTTCGGCACCGCCATTCTCTTCCGACACGGCGCCTCGCGCATCGTCCTCCGGGCCGAAGTCCCGGCCAACGAGCGCGTCCGGGCGCAGGGGCTGGTCTATACCCCGTTCTTCGACGAGTTCGCCGCCGACTTCGTGGCCAGCCACTGGGAAGGCACCGGCGACGCGGTCGCCGGCGATCCCGCCAGCCTCCTGCGCCAGGCTCGCGCCGAGCTGGAATACATTTCGCCGGCAGCCTGGAGCCAGACCCAGAGCAAGATCGTCAACGCCCTCCGCCTCGCCGTCGTCAACGCCAATCGCGAACAGCAGGCGGAGGGCTTGCGCCTGCTGCGCCGTCTGCGCTCGATCCAGGGCACTTGGTTCAACGCGCAGACCATCGCCTACTTCAACGCCCTGACCCAGGGCGAGGAAGGGCAGGCCGAGCGCATCGCGGAAATCTGCAAGGCCGTGTTCGCCAACGACAACGACCGACGCTATTATCGGATTCGCCAAAATCAATGGTAGACGGAGAAGCCAAACGCCATGCTCATTCGACTTGAATACCAGGGCAGTATCATTCACGAAACCGAAGTCGCGGAAATCACCGGCGAACTGACCATCGGTCGCAATCAAAGCTGCGACTGGAAGATTCCCTCCGACGACAAGGTGGCCAGCTCCAAGCACGCCGCCCTCTTTGTCAAGTCGGGAAAGCCGTGGATCAAGGATCTCGGCAGCACCAACGGCACCTACTTCAAGGGCAAGGCGATCCCCAAGAAAATGCTGGAGATCGGCGACCGCATCAGCATCGGCGACTGCATCCTGGCGGTCGACGAACCCAGCGGCGGCAACGGCGACCGCGAGCCGTCGCGGCTGCTCCTGGTCAACGGCCCGCAAAAGGGAAAGAAATACGACCTCACTCCGCCCAAGTTCACCATCGGCTCCGATCCCGCCTGCAATCTGGTGCTGCTCGACATGCTGATCTCCAAAAACCACGCGGACATCGAGGTCAAGGAGGACGACAGTTGCTGGATTACCGACCTGGGCAGCAAGAACGGCTCTTCGGTCAACGGCATGCCCCTGCGCAGCGACCAGGAACGCATGCTCAAGGACGGCGACCGGATCGCGATCGCCCAATTCGAAATGATCTTTCAGGACGGCGCGGTCAAGCACGGCAACTCGCAGGTCTGGCTGCGCCTGGGAGTGATCGTCGCCACTCTGGTGGTGGTGCTGGTCGGCTACTGGGGCTATCAGCAGATGCGCCCTTCTTCGGAAGACCTGCTGAGACAGGCCAGAATCGAGGCTGCGGCCGGCAATTTCGCCGCCGCCAGAGCGCTTCTCGAAGAGGCCGCCACGGCTCGCCAGGCCGCCCATAGCGAAGTCGCCCGAACCGATCTTCTGCGCAACCTGAACAACTGGGAGAACACGGCCGGAACCTGGGCGCAGGCGCAAGGTCAACTGACCGAGGGCAACTGGGTCGAGGCCGCCCGCGGCCTGGGTCTGCTGAGCGCCGGACGCAGCGAAATCTGGACCTGGAGCGAGGCGGCCGGAACCGAACGGGACAAGGCCATGCTGGCCAAGGAAATGCTCGACGCCCTGACCGGCGCCATGGCGATCCTGCAAAGGGACAATGCCGAACTGGCCGAACTCAACCATCATGCGCGGGCGGTCGAACAGGCCCTGCGCCTGGCACCCGAGGAACCGCCGCCCCACCTGGCCAGGCTGCAGGAGGCGCTGCATGAAAACCAAAGCCTGATGACGACCCTGCTGGCCGGACATCGGGAACTCGACCAGACGCTGCGCCAAATTGCCACCGAAGATCCGCCCTACCGCGAAATCATCGCCGCCATCGAAAGCCTCGGGCAAAACTCGCACCCGCATCTGCGGCGGCGAACCGAAGTCCTGCTCGAGCCGACCAAAGCGCTGGCGGCCAGCGCCGAGGCGCTCGCGCTCAAGCGGCAAACCTTGCGCGAAATGGAATTCGACCGCGCCCTGGCCGTGGCGCCGAGGATTCCCTCGCTTGAAGCCTGCGCGGTCGATCCGCGACTTTCCGACCAGCGCCAGCGCCTGATTGATCGCTTTGTTCGAACCGACAACCAAATTCGGCAAATCTCCTTTTTCCACGGCGAAATCGTCAGGGACTTCGGCCCCGTCGACCGTCTGCCGCCGCCACTGGAGGTCTTGCGCCAGCCAGCCACCATGGAGAGGGTCTTCGCCTGCGACTCGCTGCGCAGCCGATTGCCGGGGCGCGGCCGGACCGCGCCGGAGGGAGCCTATGACAGCGTTCTCGGCATCGAAGAGTTCTATGAATTCCTGAACGCCCTGCCCGAACCTTTCGACATCGCCATGGCCGATCTGCCCTTCCCCTCCAGCCTCGCCCAGGCCAGACTCGGCCTGAACCGGATCAACCGATTCCTCGTCTATATGGCGGAACCGACCAACCAACCACTGCGCCAGGGCAGGCTCGGCCTGGCGGTCGAACACTGCGAAGCCATTGTCAAGACTCGCGACCAGATCGTCGACAGCATGATCGCCAAGGCCGAGGCAAGCTCGGGTAGGGAAGCCCTGATCGCCGCCGGCATCGCCCTGCGCCTGACCG
>SLSR01000200.1 GCA_007130365.1 Lentisphaeria bacterium | reverse complement strand
GGCCTGCTCGCCGCTGTTGTAGAACTGCAAAGCCTCGGCCGCCACAAAATCATAGAGCGTGGGGCGGTAGCGGTCCGGCATCGTGCCCTTCTCAAGGAGAGCATCGTAGTCCGCGATGGGGATGGTTCTGAGCAGGTCGCGGCTGGCCAGGGCGGTGGCGAACTGATGGTCGATCTCGGCGAAGATGCGGGTCAGGTCCCAGGCGGTGATGTCGCTGCCGGGCGCCTCGGCGGTGGCTGAGCGCTGCATGAAGCGCCAGCGGTTGTGCTGGAAATAATGCCAGTACCAGTTGGCCAGGATGGCGTGCATCATCGGCCGCATGTCGTCGGGGACATCGGTCATTTCCGCCTCGAACATCACGATCTTCTCCTCCGGCTTGTTGCCCTGGATATTGCCTTCCAGGGCGACCTTCTGGCCGATGGCGCGGATCGCTTCGGCATGGGCGCCTTCCTCCATGGTGCCCGCGATAATCGGCTCGAGCGCCTCGATCGCGGTTCTGGGCAATCCGTCCGCGATCGCCTGTTCCACCTGTCGCCATTGCTGCCGCCGCGATTCCGCCTCCTGTTGCCTTGGCTGTGCCAGGCTGATTCCCAGCCAGCCGCCGACCAGAATTACGCAGACCATCGTTGCCCAAAACTTTTTCATTGCAGAACTCCTTGCTTGTTTGATGGAATTGAACTTCATTATCTACTAATACCCGGGTTGTTATGTCGGCGTGTCAGGCACAAGTAAAAAAAATGTGAAAGAAGTGTAAAACAAATAAGCATAGACCATGACCCTTCGGGATCATGTCAATGCTTATTTGTTGATAAGGAGTATTTTCATACAGTATTAAAGTTGAAGTTAAAAAATGTCGTGCCGCAATTGGCGAAATTTCATGATTGACGAGGAAATCACCGAACCCTGGTTCCACCGGGGCAAGCCCGGTGGTCTGGAGTTTGGCACAAATCGTGTTATGCGCTTGGTTTCTTCACGGCGGTATTCAAGCGTCTCCACTCGTGCTCTTGCTCGTGCTCGTCTTTAAGTTTAGATAATCTCCCGATTCCTCCGCGAGTCCACCAAATTGGATCGCCATCCGAGTCAGCATTGCCACAATCCGATGTAGTTTCCGTTTCATAACCATGCTGGATTCAGCATCCATTCCATTCGATGCCACGAGCACGTCCTGGATGGCCGCGCATTCCAATGTCGAACCACGTGCTATGTCGAGAAAACGGGCACGGTCATTAGAGCTTCGCTTGCCGTTTCCCTCGGCAATGTTAAGCGGAATGGATTGAGCTGCCCGCAGCCATTGATCGCGAATGTGTCGTCGAAGCCCGGACAATTCTTCTGCGATACGATATGAATCGGCAGTGTACTCCACCGCCAACCGATAAACATCAAGTCGGTCATGATTCGAAAACAGCCTCAGACATGGTGTCTCCTTGTACGATTACGATTACGAGCACGAGCACGAGCACGAGCACGAGCACGAGCACGAGCACGAGCAGGGGTACGAGCACGAGCAGGGGTACGGTGCTATGACTTATGTCGAACCCTGGCTTCTCCGCATCCTATTCCTCCGGTGCGATTCGCAGGCGGGTGCCCAGGGTGCCCGCCTGGTCATGGTCGGGATCGCCCGTCACTTGAATCTCGTACTCGCCGCTCGGCAATGGCTCGAGGTCGGTTAGCCAGCGCAGGCCGAACCGCGGATCGCGCCGCAGTTCCAGTTCCCGACCGGCCACCTCGATCCGCACGCCGGCGTGCAGATAGGGCCCCTGTAGCTTCAGTTCGACGGCCTGGCCGGGCGGCAGTGTTTCGCTTTCCAGCTCGAGGCCGGCGGTCAGCGGCCGACGCACCCGCAGGCGATGCGGCCGACTGCGGGCCAGGGGGCGGCGCGGAACCGCGATCTTGCCGACATAGTCGTCTTCCAGCCACTCCAGCCAGACTTCGTGCAATCCCGGCGCAATCTCGGGCATGCGCAGCGCATAGGTGAATTCTTCCTCGGCAGGGGCGAAAGCCGCCACCGCCCGCCCGTTGACGATCAGGTGCGGCCGCGCTTCATCCAGCCAGTCGGTCGCCCGGATGCGCAGCCGGAGATCGTCGCCCGGATTGAACAGGTCGCCGCTCCATTGCACCCGAGGAAGCGGGCGTTCGGGGTCGTCGGCTTCGATTTCCAAGGCGGTGAAATCCTCGGCGCCCGCCGGGGTTCCGGCCGCGACCGTGAAGCGGTTGAAGCCAATTGGCAACTGGTCGCGCCGGAAACCGATGTTCTGGCGCATTTCACTGGTCGGCAGGTACGGCGCGAGCACGGTTTCCCCGATTGCCCCGACCGGTCTGGTCGACCAGGAAAGGCGACCTTCCTTCAATTCGGGGGCGAACTCCGAGCGGGGGGCGCGCTGAATATTCAGGATGATCGGCATGGTGCGTCGGGAGGCGTTGCTTTTGTGGACGATCCAGACTTGCTGGCCCGGCCCCTGGGCGGCGATCCAGTCGCCGTCCTCGCCGAAGGCCGGATGCCGCTCGTTCAGCCTCTGGATCGTCATTTGCGCGATCGCCGCCGCCGACTGGCGGTGGCCGGCTCGCGCCAATGCCATTTCGCCCGCCGCCGTGATCCGGACTTCGTCTCCGGGCCAGGCTTCGCCGCCCGCGAAGTCGAGAATCGCCACCCGTCCCATGATCGGCATCGTGCCGAGCGGCAGCGTGCGCGCATGTGACTTGTCGTTGTGTTCGATGGTCAGGCCAACCGTGATTCCGCCGTGTTGCAGAAGTGCCGGCCCGACCCGCACCAGCAGTTTGTCGCCGTAGCGTCCGGCCGGAACGATCTCCAGCGGGAGTTGGTCGGAGGGTTGCACGGCAAATTCGCGCAACAGTTGCGGCAGCGGCCGATGGCCGGCCAGCACATGTTCCCGCCGGAAAATTTCGTCCTCGCCGGAGCGCAGAACCAGGGTTGCTCTGGCGCCGCCCGGCAGCATTGGCACCAGGGTGGCCACCGGCTGTTCGTCGTTCAGCCAGATTTCCATCCAGGCCACCCCTTGGTTGTCGATTCCCTCGCGAGCCACCACCTCCAGACTCG
>SLSR01000121.1 GCA_007130365.1 Lentisphaeria bacterium | reverse complement strand
TTTCGCCTGCGCGAGGTTCTCGACCGGATAAAGGTCGCCCCCTGCCCCCGCCTACCGCGGTTTTTCGCGGGCGCGGTCGGCTACATCGGCTACGAGACCGTCAATCAGTTTGAAAAGCTGCCGCCGCCGAAATCCGACAATGAATATCCTGAAACCTGCATGATGCTGGCCGACGACATGATTGTGTTCGACAATGTCCGCCATACCATGATTGTGGTGGCCTGTGCGCACGTGGACCGCTTTCCTTCGCCGACCGCCGCCTACACGGACGCCAAAGCCCGGATCGGGATGATCGGGGATCGTCTGCGCGAGCCCGCGCCAACCATCGTTCCGCCCGCCACCGGGCAGCCGGAAAGACTGCATCCCCGGGCCAATATGGAAGCCGCCGACTTTCATCGGATGGTCGACCAGGCCAGGCAGTACATTGCCGACGGCGAGATCATTCAGGTGGTGCTTTCGCAGCGCTTCACCAGCCCTCTGCCGGCCTCGCCGCTGGCCATCTACCGGGCGCTGCGCCTGGTCAATCCGTCGCCCTATCTCTTCTTCATCAAGAATCGGGATCATGCCATGATCGGCTCGTCGCCGGAAATCATGGTCAAGCTCACCGGCCACTGCATGGAGCTGCGCCCGATCGCCGGCACCCGCCCCCGCGGCGCCACCGAACAGGAGGATCGGGATCTGGCCGACGAACTGTTGAGCGACGAGAAGGAGCGGGCCGAGCATGTGATGCTGGTCGACCTCGGACGCAACGACCTCGGGCGCGTCGCCGCCTCCGGCAGTGTGCAGGTGCGCGATTTCATGACGGTCGAGCGCTATTCGCATGTCATGCACATCGTTTCGCATGTCCAGGCCGAGCTGCGGCCGGAGCACGACGCCTTCGACCTGCTCCGCGCCACTTTCCCGGCCGGCACCTTGAGCGGCGCCCCGAAGATTCGCGCCATGGAAATCATCAACCGCCTGGAGCCGCAGGCTCGCGGCCCCTACGGCGGCGCCGTCGGTTATATCGGCTATGACGGCGACCTGGATCTGGCGATCACCATCCGGACACTGGAGATCGAGGGCGACCGGGTGTCGGTGCAGGCCGGAGCCGGGATTGTCGCCGACTCCGACCCGCAGCGGGAATACGAGGAAACCCGCAACAAGGCCGCGGGCATGATGCGCGCCCTCGAGCTGGCGGCGCAAGACCTGGAACTGAACGACCGCATCGCGGAGAATCTGAAATGATCCTGATGATCGACAACTACGACTCTTTCACCTACAACCTGGTGCAGTATCTGACGGGACTTCGGCAACAGGTCGAAGTGTGGCGCAACGACGCGCTGACCCTGGCCGAAATCGGCGCCATGGCGCCGCAGGCCATCGTGATCTCCCCCGGCCCGGGACGGCCGGAGGAGGCCGGTGTCTCAGTGCCGCTGATCCGACAGTTCAGCGGCCGCCTGCCGATCCTCGGCGTCTGCCTCGGGCACCAGGCGATCGGAATCGCCTTTGGCGGCAAGGTTGTCCACGCCAAAAAGCTGATGCACGGCAAGGCCTCCAGCATCGAGCACAACGGCGATTCACTATTCGCCGGGGTGCGCTCGCCGTTTTCCGCCATCCGCTATCACTCGCTGGCCGTCGAGGAGGCGGAACTGCCGGCCGACTTGCAGGTGATCGCCCGGGCCGAGGACGGCGAGATCATGGGCTTGCGCCATCGCCACCATCCCACCGTGGGCATCCAGTTCCATCCCGAATCGATTCTCACGCCCTGCGGCAAACGCCTGCTGAACAATTTTCTTAAAACAGGAGAAAGCGCAACATGAAAAGCCAACTGGCCAAACTGATCGCGGGGCAGGACCTTTCCCGCGGCGAAATGAGAAGCGCCATGGACACCATCATGAACGGGGTCGCCACTCCGGCTCAGATCGGCGGATTTCTGACCGCCCTGCGGATCAAGGGCGAAACCGTCGAGGAAGTCGCCTCCGGCGCCGCCTCGATGCGCCGCCACGCCACCTTCATCGACGCCGGCGCCAGCTCGGTGATCGACACCTGCGGCACCGGCGGCGACGGCAGCGACACTTTCAACATCTCGACCGCCACCGCCCTGGTCGCGGCCGGCGCCGGAGTCTGCGTGGCCAAGCACGGCAACCGGGCCGTATCCAGCCGCTGCGGTTCGGCCGACGTGCTGCGCGAACTGGGAGTCAAGGTCGACGCCGACCCCGCCCTCATGGAGCAGTGCGTTCAGGAATGCGGCATCGGCTTCCTCTTCGCGCCCAGCCTGCACCCGGCAATGAAGCACGCGATCGGGCCGCGCCGCGAACTCGGCTTTCGCACCGTCTTCAACATGCTCGGGCCGCTGACCAACCCGGCCGCCGCCACCGGCCAGGTGCTCGGCGTCTTCGACGCCAGACTGACCGAGGTTTTCGCCCAAGTCCTCGACCGGCTCGGCTGCCGACGCGCCATGGTCGTGCATGGCGAGGACGGACTGGACGAAATCACCATCGCCGGCCCGACCCGGGTCAGCGAACTGCGCGACGGCGTGGTGCGCACCTACCAGTTGAACCCGGATCTGCTGATCGAGGATCTCGGCGATCCTGCCGAAATCAAAGGCGGCGATCCCGCCGAAAACGCTCGCATCCTGCGCGACCTGCTGAACGGACAACCCGGCCCGTGCCGCCAGATCGTCCTGCTCAACGCGGCCGCCGCCATCCTGGTCGGCGAAAAAGTCGAACGGCTGGAGCAAGGCATCGAGCTGGCCGCCCAGTCGATCGATTCAGGCGCCGCCCGACAAAAACTCGAAACCCTGATCGAATACTCCAACTTCTAAGGGAAATCCGACCGATCCGCCTAATCAGGCAAACCAATAAAAAGCCCGCATACCCCATGAAAAAACAACCAGCCGACATCCTGGAAAAGATCGTCGCCAGAACCCGCAAGCGCGTCGCCGCCCGCAAAGCAGCGACCGACGAAGAGCTGCTCTCCCTAAGAGCCCGCTCGATGCCGTTGCCGCCATCGCTGCCGGGAAGCCTGCGGACGACCGCGCCATCCGGGGTCAAAATAATCGCCGAAATCAAACAGGCTTCCCCCTCCAAAGGTTTGATTCGCCCCGACTTTCACCCGCTCGCACTGGCTCGCGAGCTGCAGGCCGCCGGCGCGGCCGCCCTCTCGGTGCTGACCGAACCGGACTGGTTCCAGGGCAGTCTGCGCCACCTGAGAATCGCCGCCGACAATCTGGAAATCCCCCTGCTGCGGAAGGATTTCATTGTCGACCCCTATCAAATCTACGAAGCCCGCCTGGCCGGAGCCAGCGCCGTGCTGCTGATCGCGAGCGCCCTCGAGACGAAACAGATGGCCGCCCTCGCCCGCCTGGCCCGCGAACTGAACCTGGCGGTGCTGACCGAAATCCACACCGAAGACGAATTGAGCCGCGCCGTCGATTCCTGCCCGGACATGATCGGAGTCAACAGCCGCGACCTGCAAACCTTCGAAACCAGTTGGGAAAGCACCGCCACCCTGTTGGCCAGGATACCGCGCCCATTCCTGCGGATCGCGGAAAGCGGCATTCGCGAGACGGACGACATCCGCAACCTCAGGCAAGCCGGAGCCGACGCCTTTCTCGTCGGCGAAATCCTGATGCGGCATCCGCAGCCCGGCGAAAAACTGCGCGAACTGCGGGGTGGACAGTGAAGATCAAAATAAAAATCTGCGGCCTGGCCAGAGTCGAAGACCTGATGGTCGCGGCAGCGGCCGGAGCCGACTATGCCGGTTTCGTCTTCGCCGCCGGCTCGCCCCGCCAGGTCACACCGGAACAGGCCAGAAGCCTGATCGGGCAACTGCCCGCCAAGGTGATCCCCGTCGGCGTCTTTGTCGATGCCGACCCGTCGGAGATCGAGCGAATCGTCGCCTTCTGCGGACTCCGCATCGTACAGATGCACGGCTCCGAAACCGCCGCCGATATCGAGCGCCTGCACCATTGCGCCACCGTCTGGAAGGCGGTCGCCCTGCACACCGACAAGGATCTGCAACGATGCGATGCTTTCCCGGTCGAAGCTATGGTAGTCGACAATATGCAGCCCGGCCGGCCGGGCGGCACCGGATGCACCGGCGACTGGCGCCTGGCGGCACGTTTGGCTCGCCGTCGCCGCATTGTTCTGGCCGGCGGCCTGAATCCGGACAATGTGGCTCAAGCCGCCCGCATGGTGCGCCCTTTCGGGGTCGATGTCGCCAGCGGGGTCGAACTTCAGCCGGGAATCAAGGATCACGACAAGGTGCGCGCCTTCTGCGCCGCCCTTGGGGTTGGCTCCAAGTAGTTCAATTTCACAACCACAAATATTTCATGAAACAGCCTGACAAAGACACACCGTCTTCTGTTCAAAGTATAAAAATAGCCAATGGCCGAATTCGCATGAATCAATCAGGATGGGAAGTTGACAGTATGACCGGACAGATTGAACAACCGATCGGACACTACGGCCCCTATGGCGGCCGCTATGTGGCGGAAACCCTGATGCCGGCGCTTTTGGAACTGGAGCAGGCCTACCTGGAAGCCTGGTGCGATCCCGCCTTCCGAAAAGAATTTTGCGACACCCTGCGCGACTATGTCGGACGCCCCACTCCGCTCTACCTGGCCAAAGGCCTGACCGAACATTGCGGCGGCGCCAAAATCTACCTGAAACGAGAAGACCTGAACCATACCGGCGCCCATAAGATCAACAACACGGTCGGCCAGGCGCTGCTCGCCAGGCGCATGGGCAAACCGCGCCTGATCGCCGAGACCGGCGCCGGCATGCACGGCGTGGCCACCGCCACCGTCGCCGCTCGCTTCGGCCTGAAATGCGACGTGTTCATGGGCGCCGAGGACATCGAGCGCCAGCAGCCGAACGTGCAGCGCATGCAGTTGCTCGGCGCCCGGGTCGTCCCGGTCACCTGCGGCTCGGCCACCCTGAAAGACGCGATGAACGAAGCCTTGCGCGACTGGGTCGCCACAGTCCGCGACACCTTCTACGTGATCGGCACGGTCGCCGGCCCGCATCCCTATCCGGATATGGTCAAGAAGTTCCAGGCGGTGATCGGCCAGGAGTCCCGCCGCCAAATTCTCGACCGGGAAGGCAGCCTGCCCAGACAGGTGATCGCCTGCGTCGGCGGCGGCAGCAATGCGCTCGGAATCTTCGAGGGCTTCATCCAGGATCGCGAGGTCGCCCTGCTCGGGGTCGAAGCGGCCGGACTTGGCCTGGACAGCGGCCGGCACGCCGCCAGCATCAGCGGCGGCTCCATCGGAGTCCTGCACGGCAACAAGACCTACCTGCTGCAGAATCAAGGCGGACAAATCCAGGTCAGCCACTCGATCTCCGCCGGGCTCGACTATCCCGGAGTCGGCCCCGAACACGCCCACCTGCACGACAGCGGCCGCGCCGAATACTGCGCGGTCGACGACCGCCAGGCGGTCGACGCCTTCCAGGCTCTGTGCCGACTGGAGGGAATTATACCTGCCCTGGAATCGGCCCACGCCGTCGCCGCCGCCATGCGAAGAGCCCCGGAATATCCAAGCTCAGATCATATCATGGTCAATCTTTCCGGTCGCGGCGACAAGGACATGGCCTCGGTAGTCGACTACCTTGAATCCCTGAAAACATGAATTCCGTCACTGCGGAATTTATTCCCGGCAACCCGTCAGCCGCAGACCCACTGCCCGATACAGAGAATTGCGAAATAGACAGTAATAAAACTTTGTCGCGCACCTAATTCGACAAAGTGCGGGGCGAAGTGCGCGGGCTTTGGAGCGGGCTGAAGGCCCGCACCAAAGGCGACGGTTGACTTTCGGGACGGCAACGGTAGATTGCAGGTTCACTGTGGGTGTCCTTTCGCTTTGAACCTTGGGTTTTCCCGGCCGCTACCGGGACGAAAGGATACCATGTTCAAGCAATCCGGGAAGTCGCACTCCCCGGCAGGACATACCGCTGCCAAGCAGCTATCTTGAATAACCGGATCGAACGCGACTCCGGTAAGGCCGCCGAGGACGGCGCCCTTACCGGAGCGGTTCATCCGAGAACGTTATCTGAAAGGAACCATCATCTATGAAGAAAATTCGCTGGGGAATTATCGGTTGCGGCAGTATTGCCAACAAATTTGTCGACAGTGTCGCGGAAGTGGAGGACGGCGAGGTCGTCGCCTGCGCCTCCCGCACTTCGGGCAAAGCGGAAAAGTTTGCGGAAAAGCACCACCTGAACCTGTTCTTCAACAGCTATGAGGAAATGCTGAACTCCGCGGATATTGACGCGGCATATGTCGCCACCACGCATAATTTTCACTATGACAACGTCATGCTGTGCCTGGAGCACGGCAAGGCGGTCCTATGTGAAAAACCGATGGCGGTAAACGCTGATCAAACCTGCGAGATGATCGAAAAGGCGCGGCGGAACAAGCTATTTCTCATGGAAGGAATGTGGACTCGCTTCCTGCCGTCCATTCAACAAATGAAGACCTGGCTTGACGAGGGGCAGATTGGAGAGTTGAAAATGCTCCGCGCCTCCTTCGCCATAGGCGCCGCCTTCAATCCGGCGCATCGCTTGTTCAATCCCGACCTGGCCGGCGGCGCTCTGCTGGACGCGGGAATCTATCCGATTTCACTGGCCAGCTTTGTCATGGGCGAACAGCCGGAAAAGCTCAGAGGCCTGGCCGACATAGGCGAGACCGGGGTGGATGAACAGTCGATATACGCCTTTCTCTATCCGCGGAAAAGAATGGCAATGCTCAGTTCGTCGGTCAGGAGCGGCTCGGAAAACCGGGCTGAAATAGTCGGAACCGAGGGGCGGATCGTTATTCCCGCTCATTTCCTGGGGGCGCAGGAGGTGGAGCTGCACAGGAAGAACGGAGAAAAGATTGCACTTCGCCTGCCCTACAAAGGATCCGCCTGTTTTTCCTTTGAGATAACAGCGGCACACAAGGCAATGCATGCCGGCCAGATCGAGTGCCCTGTGATGCCGCTGGACGAGACTGCGGCCATCGCCCAAACCATGGATCGGCTTCAGGTGGAATTCGCATGAATTCAAACATCTTGTAGATTGCGGCGAAAGACTTTCCGGAGTCAGCTTTCCAGTTGTTCCGGGGTATGTCCCTTGTTCCGCACTCTGGTGTTCACTTTCTTTTTCTCCTTGGGCTTCGACTTTCGCGGGTCGCGATAAAGGAAATCCCTCGGGAAAACCAGGAAGCGTCCCGTTGACTGTTGAAACTTGAAGATGGTCTCCCGAGCGCCCAATTGAGACGCTCAAGGAAACCAAACCTATAAAGAGACCGTCATGAGCAACAGTAGCGTAGCGTGCTTGAAGCCCTCGGTCAAGTGGAAGCGCCAATTGGGATTGTTTCCGAAACTGGCGGCTCGGCGCGGCGAGGTGAGGAATCTGATTGTCGACATCCTGGCCGAGGAAGTTGTCGAGCTTTGTCATCTCGTCGGGTCGGGTCGGACCGACGGAAGTCGTTCATTACATTTAGTCTAAGCTAAAAATACTGAATTTTACAGGAACAGCCCCCAAAATAGACTCTTTTGAAATAGCAAAACTTTGAATTGCTATCTGACTCGACAACACACCATAAGCCTCCGATCCAGCAGGAACATGGTGCTGAATGCCAATAAAAGCAGGAAACTTGACGGCTCGGGAATTACCTGCACTTGATAGGCGAACGACAAAATCAATAAAAAAACTATCACAGCTTTAAAAATCACTAGACTTCCTCTTGATAACTTCATATTGACAACCTTTTTTAGTTTGGGTTTAAAATACAGGAAATTGCTTTCCCCAGTTATTCAAGGGTACCCTCGCTGCGCTCGGGACATCCGCCTCTCGGCGGGACTGAAGAGAAAGGAAGGCGGGTAATACCCCTGAAACTGTTTTAAGTCAACTTTTTCTCCGAGCGGCCTAATCTTCCTAGCTCAATTACTACTACTACTAGTATTATGATAACCCGTTTTTTCGACAATGCAAACCGTTTGCACAACTTTCGCATGCGCTCAGCCTCAACGATGTTTGCGACACGCTCAGGAACCATTCGGGTAGCCTTTCGACTATGCGAGAGGCGCAACCGCCGAGCCGAAATGGATTGTCTCAGGCCAACCGCATCCGTAACGCCGACATGGCCGAGGAATTGTTTTGACAGACTCTGGACAGCCTTCAAAAACAGGCGCCGGATTTCGGCATGGGGCGCAACTACGTCGGGTTTCCCCGCCGGTTCAAGCGCGTCGTGAATGTGGTTGACTAGACAACCATTCGCCTTGTCGCCAATTGCATGGATTGGGCCAAACATCGGCGCCGGAAAGCCGCCGTGAAATGCCATATGAGGCTGGATTTGCAGACGTTTCTGCCGCGATTCGCCATCGCCAAGGAGGCTGATACGCACGATTCCGCCGAGGCCGCCGAACTGTGCGCGGAGATCAGAGTCGGGGAGATTGTCGTATTCGACAAGGCCTATGTCGACTTCCGCCATCTTTACAATCTGCACAGGCGCGGCATTTTCTGGGTGACGCGAGCCAAGGACAATATGGCGCACAAAGTTGTGGGACAGCACCCGACCCGCCGCCCATGCGTGCCGCCCCGTATCGAGCTTATTTGCCGGGTTTTGACGTTTGACCTATGGGGCAGCCCTTGTGCGGCAACAGCAAAAAGTCTTAACTGGGGGTCTCGAAAAATCATAAAACCCACGCTCAAACAAGACGGAAAATCATCGATTTAGGCGAGTTATGGGATGACTGTGTGTTGCTAATTCAAACATTTTTTGTATATCGCCAACACATCTTTTGCTTCAAGTGATTTAAAATTGCCAACAGTAGATTTTCCGCCACCTGTTACATTTGATGCCATAATTTCTAAATTACCTTGACCGATACCAACCTCTTTCAACGACAACGGCATTCCAATTGATTGTATAAAATCTCTTAAGGCATCTATGGTTTTTTTTGCAGATTCAACTGAATCATCATTCAACTCAAGCCCAAAAACGCCTCTTCCAAGGTTGGTAAATTTATAAGCATTGTCGCCATCAAGTACGTATTCCATCCATGCAGGGGTTAATATAGCAAGCCCAACACCGTGAGTTATATCGTAGTAGGCACTAAGTTCATGTTCTATAGGATGAACTGCCCAGTCGCCGCCTCTTCCGGTGTTTAAAAGACCATTAAGAGCAAGAGTTCCTGCCCACATTAAATTTGTTCTTGCCTCAATGTTAGCCGGATCTTTCATTGCAATTGGCCCGAATTCTACACATGTTTTAACAACAGCTTCACTTAATCTATCTAACAAATAAGTTTTTGCGGCATCAAAATATTGTTCAAAAACATGGCTGATTATATCAAAAGTTCCCGCTGCTGTATGATATGCCGGAACAGTAATTGTATATTCGGGATCGAGTATAGAAAATTTTGGCCTTAACAAAGGTGATCCAGCTCCAATTTTCTGTTTTGTTTCTAAGTTTGAAATAACAGTGTTCCCGTTCATTTCAGTTCCTGTTGCAGCCAAAGTTAAAACACATCCCAAAGGAAGTGCTTTTTCAATTGTTGCAGTGCCTGCAAATAAATCCCAAGCATCTCCATCGCAATAAAACCCTGCGGCTATTGCTTTAGCACAATCTATAACACTGCCTCCACCAATTGGCAACAAAACACCAATATTTTGTTTGCGACAAATTTCAATTCCCTTGCGAACAGATGTAATTCGAGGGTTTGGATCAACTCCCGAGAGTGTGGATACTTCAACTTGTGACTCTTTCAAATATTTTTTTGCTTGATCAAGAACTCCATTTTTTTCAATTCTATCAGATCCGTAAACAATTAAAGCTTTTTTTGAGTATTCAGAAGCCTCTTTGCCAATGTTGGCAACAGAATCATTTCCGAAATAAATAGTTGTTGGCTGGTTTAAAACGAAATTATTCATGACAAATTCTCCTTTTGCGTTAAACAAGCGGGTTTTGTGAGGGTTGCGCTCCCGCTTAACCCTGGGCTATGATGATTATGCCCCTTTGGGGCAACAAGCTCTCGAAACGATGACACCGGTTCCAGCCGCACATCATATCGAGTGAAGATCGGCGGTTCAAAAATAACGCATGGCCGAATTCGCATGAATCAATCAGTTTAGGGGTGCCCGGGCAGTCGTCGGCAATCATCGACAAAAGTCTATTCATCCCAGTCCGAAACCACAAAGGTGTGGTCGGAGGGCGACTCGGCCCGGCGCGCCTCGAGATCGACCCGGCAGTCTCGAGAACGCCGCGCCTGTTCGGGAGTGGCCAGCACCTGGTCGATGCGCCAGCCCAAACCGCGCGGCAAGGCGTTCGGCACCCGGTAATCCCAAAAAGTAAAGACATCGTCACCCGGCAGGTGCTTGCGAAAGACATCGGTCAGCCCCCAGTCGACAACCTCGCGGAAGGCCTTGATCACCGGCTCGCAATGACAGACATGCGGCCACACTTTTTTCGAATCGTGAACATCGCGCGGTTCCGGCGCCACATTGAGATCGCCAACCCAGACCGCCCGCGCCTGCCCGGCCGCTCCGAATTCCCGTTCGAAATAAGCCCGCAGCCGCCGCAGCCATTGCAGCTTGAACTGAAACTGCGGAGAGTCGAGCGCCCTGCCCTGGGGCACATAGGTATTGACCACATCCACCTTGCCATAGCGCCCGTGAATCAAGCGGGCTTCGCTCTCGCCGTCGTCCCCGTCGCCCAACCCGAAAGACATCTTTTCCGCCGGCTCCCGACTGATCAGCGCCACTCCGTTGTAGCTCTTCTGGCCGCGGTAGGCCGCCTGCCAGCCCGCCTCGACAAAGGCCTGCTCCGGGAAAGTCGCATCCTCGGTCTTGGTTTCCTGCAAAGCCAGCACATCCGGCCGATTCTCCTTGAGCCAGGCGAGAATCAAAGGCAGGCGCTTGCGCACCGAATTGCAGTTGAAAGTGGCGATTCGCATAATCTTTTCCCCGCATCCCGGTTAAAATTCACGAGTAACGCTTGTCACGGATTGAAGACAGGCCAAAGCCTTTCCTATGGCCGCCATACTGCGGTCGGTCGCCCTGCAAACTCATCCTCCCACCCCGTAGTTTCAGGGCGAAAATAGACAACCACATTTTGTGTGCCTTCAAAGACATTCTCGCCATACCCAGGAGCGTTGCCATGGAAATACACAGCCTCCAGGCTGATGCATTTCAAGAAAGCACGATCCCCTATCCTGGTGACACCTGCACCGATCGTCACGCTGGTCAGGCTGCTGCAGTCCCAGAATGCAAGATCCCCGATGCTCGTGACGCTGTCGGGTATCTTCATGCTCGCGAGTCGGGTGCAGCCTTTAAACGCCGAATCCCCAATACTTGTCACTTTATCGGGGATCAACAGGCTTGTGAGGCCGGAGCAGCCCCAGAATGTACCTTCCCCGATACTTGTGAGGTTGTCGGGCATCGTCACGCTGGTCAACTCGGTGCAGCCAGAAAATGCATAATTTCCAATACTAATGACGTTGCCAGGAATCGCATACTCACCGGTTCGGGTCTGCGGATATCGCAAGAGTTTAGTTTTGTTCTTGTTGAACAGCACACCATCCAGACTACTATATGTCGGGTTATCACTGTCTACAGTTATAGAAGTCAAGCTAGAGCAGTACGCAAATGCCTTTTCTCCGATACTGGTGATGCTGGCAGGAATAATCACGCTGGTCAGATTGGAGCAATATGCAAATGCCTTTTCCCCGAGACTGGTGATGCTGTTAGGAATGGTCACGCTGATCAGATTAAAGCAATACGCAAAAGCCTTTTTCCCGATACTGATGACGCTATTGCCTATCGTCAGGCTGGTCAGGCTCGCACAATCCTTAAAAGCATAGTTCTCGATACTGGTGACGCTGTCGGGAACGGCATA
>SLSR01000091.1 GCA_007130365.1 Lentisphaeria bacterium | reverse complement strand
GCGACCACCAGCACATCGATCTGCGCGGCGGCAATCCCGGCGGGAGACGTGAAACGGGCGACCCGGGCGCCACTGCCCGCGAGCAGAGGCGCGGCGGTGGTGTGCGGATCCAGGACACCGACGGAAATACCCTCGAGAGATCCGGCGCCGTCCGGCGGAAACAGGGTGACCCGCTGTTGCCGCTCGCTCCAGCGGTGTCCGCTGTCGTCGCTCAGGGTGAGGGTCAGCATGAGGTCGGTCGGCTCGGACACGGAACGCGCCGGCAACTCCATGACCAGGCTGCGGCGTCCGCCCTGCGGCACGTCGAGCGCCTCTGCGGCTTCATCACCCTCACCCGCCAACCGAACCGTAAACCCGCGGTCGCGCCCGGTGTCGTTGTAGACCTCGACCGTGCGCTGGAGCGGCCCCTCCGCGAAGATCCGGGTCTGCTTGTCCGGAAATGCGGCCAGCCCTTCGGACAGGTTGTCGATGCCGAGGAACGGATAATTCCAGACATTGAAGGCCGAGATCTCATTGTGGCGGTAGCCGAGGATCTCGTCCTCGCGCTCGGCCCGGAAGGGAATGCTGGTGGAGATGAACATCATTCTGCTGTCCAGGGGGAAAACCGTTTCGTTCCAGGCGGGTTTCATGGCGCCGGAGCCGTAGATTCCGTAGCCCTGCTGCATGAGATCGTTTTTCATCCAGGAGAATTCACTGCAATAAAGGGGTTTTTCGCGGTCCCAGGAGGCCGCCCCCATGCGGCGGACCGAGTAGTCCCAGCCGGTGCGGATGCCGACCCGCTCGTGGTAGTCGGGGTGTATCTCGTCGACCGTCTTGCCGAACAGCCAGGGCTCGGCGATGTAATGCGGGTTCATGGTTTCGATGCGGCCCAGCAGATCGTAGGATCCGTCGGTGGTGATCAGCCGGGTCGGGTCCAGTTCCTTGACCGGCTTCACGATGCGGTGCAGCGATGCCGCCAATCCCTGGTCGAGCGTCCACCCCCCGCAGACGATCTCGTTGCCGTAGTTCCACATTATGATGTTGGGATGGTTGGCCCGCCAGGGAATGAAACTCAGCGCCTCGCGGGCGTAGAATTCCTCGGCCTCCGGCGTCACCGCGATCTGATCCCGGCCGGCACCGTTGACCCAGGGGCCGAAATGCACCGAGGTCATGGTGCCGATGTCGTCGTAGATATCGAAGATGGCCTGATCGGCCTTATGCTCGCGCTGCATCGTGTTTCCCCGACGCCGCATTTCCAGCATGGCATTGGCCACCGTGTTGATATCCAGCCTCCCCCAGAATCCGGAATGATTGATATGCATCCCCATCCCCCGGAACACCTCGCCATTGACCTTGATGTGTTCGCCGTCGATGGTGATTTCGCGCACGCCGAAGCGGTCCAGGCGGCGGTCCACCACGCTGCCGTCGATGTGGACGGCGGTCTCCAGTCCGTACATGCGGGTGTTCCAGGGCGACCACAGCTCAAAATCGGCCCATGCGCTCCCGTTGGCGAACGCCGTGCGCCCGCCTGCCGACAGCGCAAGCTCCCGGGTCGGCAACTCCATGACCGTGCGCAGGCCATCGGTGATCCGTTGCCGCACCTCGACGTCGACCGCCTCGTCACCTGCGTTGTGCAGCACGGTGTCCACCTCGATCCGCTCCTCCGACGGTGTGGCGTCGATGCGCGTGCGTTCGGTGGAGACGCCGGGCAATCCATGCAGCGCCACATCGCCGATGGCGCGGCTCCTCCCCATCAGCATGCGCCGCATGGTCTCCTTGTCTTCCCCGCGGATGTGGTGGCGTTCCACGGCAGTTCTGTAATTGCCCAGAACAAGGATGATCCGGTTTTCTCCCTCGCGGTCGACCGAGTCCGTAATATCGAAATGTGCCGGCACCGCATTGAAGGGCACGTCGGCGACGCGTTGACCGTTGACGACCACATCGGCGCAGAAGGACACGTCCTCGAGTTCAAGCACGATGCGCCCGGCGTCGCGCATTTCCGGCGGCAGGTGGAAGGTCCGGGTCAAGAGCCAGTCGCCGCGGTCGCGCAGACTCTGCCAATTGTTGTTCTGGATGCCGGGCACATAGGTTTTGAAAGGGTTTTGCAGGGCTTCCGGCAGTTCCAGCGGCGCCCTCGCCGGATGCTCCCATTCCGAGGCCGTCCACATCCCGCCTTCGAGGCTGAAACTCACCCTCGTCTCCTCCACCTGGAGCCGCGGCGTGAAATACACCCAATACGGATCGAGCGCTTCTTCGCCCCGCCGCAGTGTGACCTCGGCGCGATAGCCCCCTTGAGGACGTTCGAGCACGAAGTCCGTCTCCGCATCACCGGAGAGGACCAAATCGCGGGTGTTGCGGGACAACTCGTTGCCCAAAAGGTCGAAGACCGCGATCTCGGCGGCAACCGTGAACCCGCCCGGCACCCGCTGCATCACTCCAAACACCGTTTCGTCGGTAAACTCCCCGCTCGGACGGTTCCAGGCATAGGGCATGGCCAAATCCGACAAGGACGGCTCACGCAGGAACAGCTCGCCGGTCAGGCTGCCGGTCAGCGGACTCTCGGCGTACTCCCACATGCCGATCTGCAGCAGATTGTCTCCCTCCCGGATCAACTCCTGCGGCAGATGCAGCAACACCGGCAAATCCCAGCGGGTGAACTCACTGCGATAGGCCTCGTAGCGCCGTTCGGCAATGCCCCAGTTCACTTCGCGTCCGCCAATGTGGTCAGCCTGTTCCAGCGTGCGAATCGGCAAAGAATGCGGGTCGTTGGCGTAAATCCCGCGGGTCTCGTCCGTGTGGGGTTCATAAAACTGAATCCGTCCGATATCCTGTATTCGCTCGCCATTGAGATAGGCCCGCTCAAAGGCCAGTCGATTGCCGAAGGAGAGAATGTAGCCATGCTCCGATTGCGGCAGGTGCATTTCACGTTCAAGCCAAATCCGGTTGCCCGGCTCACGCCGATTGGCCACCCGCCCGGCCCGGGACTGCTCGGTGTCCAAATCAAGCCGGGTGGCTTCCGCCGGGGGCGGCGCGGTCGTCGCACTGGGGACGATCCTCCAGCCGTCGGTCAGCTCGATTGTTTCCCGGGCAG